>NZ_JBTOQI010000044.1:0-270135 GCF_055283875.1 Pseudomonas sp. HP_14
TGAATGTCAGGCAATACACAAGCTGCGGCTGTACCGCACCCCTCGCGAACAAGTTCGCTCCTACCGTCCATGCGCCCACCTCGGTAGGACCGAATTCATTCGGGAAGGCTGCATGTCAGGCGATACACAAGCTGCGGATGTACGGGCCCCTTCGCGAACAAGTTCGCTCCTACCCCTCCAGCGTCCATGCGCCAACCTTGGTAGGCCAGCGACAATTCACCCACAAATTCCCTCCTACACCCCCTCCGTTTTGCTTTAAGGTTCGGCTACAGTTTTTTCCACACCGCATTACCCCAGCCAAGGAAGCAGCCATGCCCGTAACAACCTCTCTCAGCGCCGGTTTCATGGTGGTTCACGGCAACCGCCTTGATGATCTGCGCAGTCTGGTTGTGTCCTGGATGCGCCGTTATCCGCTCGCGCCTTTAGAAAATGAAATCGCTCTGGTACAGAGCAACGGTATTGCCCAGTGGTTAAAACTGGCTCTGGCCGAAGATGCAGAGGACGACGATTTGGGTGGTTGTGGCATTGCCGCAGCAATCGATGTCCAGCTCCCGGGCAGCTTCATGTGGCAGCTGTATCGATCGGTATTGGGCAAAGATGAAATCCCGGCCGCGTCACTCTTGGACAAGGCGCCGTTGACCTGGCGCCTGATGCGTTTGCTACCCGCTTTGATTGATCAACCGCATTTCGAACCCCTGCGCCGGTTCCTCACCGCCGATACGGACCTACGCAAGCGCTATCAGTTGTCTGAGCGCCTGGCTGACCTGTTCGACCAATACCAGGTCTACCGCGCTGACTGGCTGGAGGACTGGGCAGCAGGTCGCCATCAATTGCGCAACGTCAGAGGCGAAGCCAAACCGCTGACCCCGGCAAATTGCTGGCAGGCTGAGTTATGGCGTGCGTTGCTATTGGATGTCGGCACCGAAGGCATGGCCCAAAGCCGGGCAGGAGTGCATCAGCGCTTTATCGAACGTATCACGCAGATGAATGAAGCCCCGGCGGGTCTACCGGCCCGGGTCATCGTCTTCGGTATTTCGTCACTGCCCGCTCAGGCTCTGGAAGCATTGGCCGGGTTGGCACGATTCAGCCAGGTGCTGCTTTGTGTACACAACCCATGTCGTCACCACTGGGCGGACATCGTCGCCGACAAAGACTTGCTGCGGCACCAGTACAAGCGACAGGCCCGCAAGACGGGAATGCCAATAGTGCTTGATCCACAAGCGTTGCATCAACATGCTCACCCTCTATTGGCTGCATGGGGAAAGCAGGGCCGCGATTACATCAATCTGCTGGACAGTCACGATGATCCTGGCAGCTACCGCTCTGCCTTCAAGGACGGGCGTATTGATCTGTTCAGCGAGTCTGATCCGCATACCACTCTCAACCAGTTGCAGGACGATATCCTGGAGTTGCGGCCTCTCGACGAAACCCGGGATCTATGGCCCGCTGTTGACCCGTTGCAAGACCGCTCGATTCGTTTCCACGTCGCGCACAGCGCTCAGCGTGAAGTCGAGATTTTGCACGACCAGCTACTCGCACGATTCAGTAAAGATCCTGATCTGCGGCCGCGCGATGTGATCGTCATGGTTCCGGACATCGACAGTTATGCGCCGCACATCCGCGCCGTGTTTGGTCAGATCGAGCGTGATGACCGTCGTTTCATCCCGTTCACCCTTGCGGACCAAGGGCAGCGCGGCCGCGAGCCTCTGCTGATTGCGGTCGAGCACTTGCTGAAGATTCCGGACAGCCGTTTCCCGGTCAGCGAGATCCTCGACCTACTGGACGTTCCCGCGTTACGTGCGCGTTTCAAGATCAAGGAGCGTGACCTACCGATACTTCATCGCTGGATTGAAGGTGCAGGCGTACGTTGGGGCCTGAACGCCGAGCAGCGTGAAGGGCTCGGTTTGCCTGCTGCTCTTGAACAAAACAGCTGGCATTTCGGATTACGGCGCATGTTGCTCGGTTATGCCGTGGGTGCCGGTGCTGCCTGTGATGGTATCGAACCCTACGATGAAATTGGCGGCCTGGATGCAGCCTTGATCGGCCCGCTAGTGGCGTTGATCGACGCGCTTCAGGTTGCCCACAGCGAGCTTTCCTCGCCTGCGGTAGCGACGGAGTGGGGCTTACGCCTGCAAGCACTGATACAGCTGTTCTTCCAGGCTGACAGCGAGCACGACGATTACCTGCTCGCGCAACTGGAGCAATTGCGCGAGACCTGGCTGGAGACGTGTGAATCGGTTGGCTTGCAAGACGAACTGCCACTGACCGTCGTACGTGAGGCATGGCTGGCAGGGCTTGATCAGGGCCGGCTGTCGCAGCGCTTTCTCGCAGGCTCGGTCAACTTCTGCACACTGATGCCGATGCGTGCGATTCCGTTCAAGCTGGTGTGTCTGCTCGGCATGAACGACGGTGACTACCCCCGCGCGCAGCCACCACTGGACTTCGACTTGATGGGCAGCGATTACCGTCCCGGTGACCGTTCACGTCGTGAAGACGATCGTTACTTATTACTCGAAGCACTGCTCTCAGCACGGGATCAGCTGTACATCAGTTGGGTGGGTCGCAGCATTCGTGACAACAGTGAGCGGCCGCCATCCGTGTTGATCGGCCAGTTGCGTGATCATCTGGCGGCTGGCTGGAGACTCCTGAACGCCCAGGAGCCGATGGACGCTAAAAAGCGCGATCCTGGTCAGCAGCTTCTGCACGCGCTGACCCTCGAACACCCGCTGCAGCCCTTCAGCGCGCAGTACTTTCATGAGAACACCGGCTTCTTCAGTTTCGCCCGTGAATGGCAGGTCTTGCACGAGCCCAATGTTGCCGTGCCGACGATAAGCGCACTGGCAGCCCACGAACAAGATGAGCCGCTGAACCTCGCTCAACTGCAGGACTTTCTCAGAAACCCGGTCAAACACTTTTTCAGCCAGCGCCTGAAGATCTACTTCGAAATCGCCGAAGCTCCGCTGGCTGACGAAGAACCGTTTGTGCTCGATGCTCTAGAGCGTTACAGCCTGAGTGACAGCCTGCTAAACGCCGCGCTGACCAGCTCGCAGGATAGCGATGAGGCCTTGCAGGCTCAGGCGTTAAAACTTCAGGGCAGTGGCTTATTACCCATGGCAGGTTTTGGCAGCAGCTTGCGAGAAGAGTTGATCGAGCCTTTGCCTGACTTGCTGCAGCGTTATCAGAGCATCCTTCATAGATGGCCTGAACCACTCAGCAGCGCGCTACCGGTCAGTTATGCCCATCAAAACGTACGTCTGGAAGGCTGGTTGGGTGGCTTGCATGGCAATGCTCAGGGTGAGTACTTGTTGGTCACCGCGATCCCCAACTCCATCGGCTCGAAGAAAAACCGTAAATGGCATCGCCTGATTCGCCCTTGGGTTCTGCATCTGGTGGGTTGCGCATGCGGGCTGCCGTTGAGCACTGCGCTGGTAGCCAGCGATGAAACGCTGCTGCTGGACCCGCTGGATAAATCTCTCGCCACAGCTGCGTTGAATGACTTACTCACCGCCTGGCTGAGTGGCATGCAGCGACCTTTACCTGTCGCAGTCAAAACCGCTTTCGCCTCACTTGGCCAGAACGACGAAACCAAAGCCGAAGCCGCAGCACGCAAAGCCTACGAAGGCGACGGACAAACCACTGATGGCGAGCGACGCGAAAGCACTGCGCTGGCCCGGCAATTTCCGGACTTCGATGCCCTGATCGAAAGCGAAGAGTTTGCTGGCTGGTGCGATGCGCTCTACAAGCCGATTTTCGACGCGCCTTGGCAAAGCGAAGGAGCCAGCGCATGACCGACATTCAACACACCGCATCCTTGGCTCTGCGTTTCCCGCTGCGTGGCAGCCAACTGATCGAAGCCAGCGCCGGTACCGGCAAGACCTTCACCATTTCGGCGCTTTATGTGCGACTGGTTCTCGGCCATGGCGGTCACGCGTCCGGTTTTGGTCGCGAGCTATTACCGCCGCAAATCCTTGTCGTCACCTTCACCGATGCTGCGACCAAAGAGCTGCGCGACCGGATTCGTATTCGCCTGGCTGAAGCTGCACGCTTTTTCCGTGAAGAAATCAGTGCGCCTGACGAACTGATCAACGAGCTGCGCGAGCAGTTCAGCCCCGAGCAATGGCAGGCCTGCGCCAGTCGTCTGGACATCGCTGCACAATGGATGGACGAAGCCGCAGTATCGACCATCCACAGTTGGTGTCAGCGCATGCTGCGCGAGCATGCATTCGACAGCGGCAGCCTGTTCACCCAGACTCTGGAAACCGACCACAGCGATCTGCTTGGCGAGGTGCTGCGCGATTACTGGCGGCTGTTCTGCTACCCCATGAGCGGCGATGCGCTGAACTGGGTACGAGACAACTGGAGTGGCCCTGCCGCCTTGTTACCTCGGGTACGCAGCCTGTTTGGCAGCGACCGGGCGGTCCCGACGCAAGAACCTGCCGAGTTGATCGCTGCCTCTCTGCAACAACGTCGCGAAGCGCTCAAAGCACTTAAATCTCCATGGACTAACTGGGCGGCGGAGTTACACGCCATCTGCATCGACGGCGTGGCCTGCAAAGTGGTCGATGGGCGCAAGATGCAGGAGCGCTATTTCCGGCCGTGGTTTGAAAAGCTCACTGCCTGGGCGGCTGATGACGAGCTGGAAGAGCTTGATCTGGGCACCGGCTTTACCCGACTGACGCCCGATGGCATCGCCGAAGCGTGGAAGAGCAACCCGCCTTCCCATCCAGCCTTCGAGGCAATGGTCGAACTCAAAGTCGCGCTCGATACCTTACCGACACCCGATGCCGCAGTGCTCGAACACGCCGCCAACTGGGTCGGTATGCGCTTCGAAGCAGAAAAACGTCGTCGTGCGGAAATGGGTTTTGACGACATGCTGCTCAGGCTCGACGCTGCGCTGCAAAGCTCAGGCGGCGAGCGGTTGGCAACGCTGATTCGCGAGCAATTTCCGGTGGCCCTGATCGACGAATTTCAGGACACCGACCCCGTGCAGTACCGGATTTTCGAGAGCATCTATCGCCTCGAAGAAAACGACACCGAAACCGGGCTGTTCCTGATCGGCGACCCCAAACAAGCGATCTACGCCTTCCGTGGTGCCGACATTTACACCTACCTGCGCGCACGGCAGGCCACGACCGGAAGATGGCACACGCTGGACACCAACTACCGCTCCAGCCACTCCATGGTCGAAGCGGTCAATCATGTATTCCAGCGTGCCGAGCAACGCGCGGAAGGGCGCGGTGCATTCCTCTTTCGCGAAGGCGACAACAACGATGTGCCATTTTCGGATGCGCTTTCTCAAGGCCGCAAAGACGCTCTGCAAATAGACGGCACGCCGCTGGCTGCGCTGAATGTCTGGCAACTGGCAAGCGATCAGCCGGTCTCAGGCGTCAGCTATCGCCAGCAACTGGCTGCCAGTTGCGCCAGTGAAATCGTCCGGTTGCTCAACGCCGGGCAGCAAGGTCGCGCCGGTTTCGCTGCTGTGGAAAAAGGCATGAAAGGCCTGCTGCCTGCCGACATCGCGATTCTGGTGCGTGATGGCAAAGAGGCTCAAGCGGTGCGCGGCGAATTGTCGGCGCGTGGCGTGCGCAGCGTTTACCTGTCCGACAAGGACTCAGTGTTCGCTGCCCAAGAGGCTCATGACGTACTGGCCTGGCTCAAGGCCTGCGCCGAGCCGGATTCTGAACGTACCCTGCGCGCGGCTCTGGCGTGCATCACTCTCGCGCTACCGTTGGCTGAGCTTGAGCGCTTGAATCAAGACGAGTTGGCCTGGGAATCGCGGGTCATGCAGTTCCGCGGTTATCACCAGATCTGGCGCAATCAGGGCGTGCTGCCGATGCTGCGCCGATTGCTGCATGACTTCCGTCTCCCACAGACCTTGATCGCCCGCAGCGATGGCGAACGTGTGCTGACCAACCTGTTGCATCTGTCTGAATTACTGCAACAAGCCGCTGCCGAACTGGATGGAGAGCAGGCTCTGATCCGCCATCTGGGCGAGCATCTGGCGTTGTCCGGTCAGGCGGGTGAGGAACAGATTCTGCGCCTGGAAAGCGACGAGCAACTGGTCAAGGTCGTGACCATCCACAAGTCCAAAGGCTTGCAGTATCCATTGGTATTCCTGCCGTTCATATGTTCCAGCAAACCGGTGGATGGCACGCGTCTGCCGCTGCATTTCCACGATGAAAACGGTAAAGCACAGGTCAGCCTCAAACCTACCGCAGCACTGATCGAACAGTCCGACAACGAGCGTCTGGCCGAAGACCTGCGCTTGCTTTATGTCGCCCTGACTCGCGCCGAATACGCCTGCTGGCTGGGCGTGGCTGACCTCAAGCGCGGTAATTCCAGCAGCTCGATGCTGCACCGTTCTGCGTTGGGCTACCTGTTGGGCGGCGGCATGCCGTTGGTCGAATCGGCTGGCCTGGCGTCATGGCTGCGTGATCTTGGCGAAGGTTGTGACGGGATCAGCGTCGAAGGCGTACCAGCCGCGACCGCAGAAACCTTCAGTCCGCCACGCAACGAAGCAACCCTGCTCAAACCGCGCATGCCTAAACGCCGTGCTGCAGAAAACTGGTGGATCGCGTCCTATAGCGCGTTGCGCATTGGCGACACGATCACCGCAGGCAGCGATGAGTCGCCCGACAGTCCACAAGCGCAAAAGCTGTTCGACGACGAACGCCTCGACCCCGAGGCTCCGCGTGAAGTGCTGGTCAGCGGTGGTGATATCCATCGTTTTCCACGCGGACCGAACCCCGGCACCTTCCTCCACGGTTTGCTCGAATGGGCGGGTAACGAAGGTTTTGCCAAAGCGGTCAGCGAGCCTCAGGCTCTCAAGGATGCCGTTGCCCGACGCTGTAACCGACGTGGCTGGGAAGGCTGGATCGACACCCTGACTGGCTGGCTGACTCAGGTTTTGAATCTGCCATTGTCGCTGGCCAGCGCCAGTGTGCCGATCTCTCTGGGGGCCATGGATCAGCCCAATCAGTACCGTATCGAAATGGAGTTCTGGTTCGCCTGCCGCAAAGTCGACGTCGCACACATGGACGCTTTGGTCCGTCGCTACACTCACGATAATGCCCCGCGAGCCGCAACAGAAACGGTTTCCCTGAACGGCATGTTCAAGGGCTTTATCGACCTTACCTTTGAGCATGAAGGCCGTTACTACGTGGCGGATTACAAATCCAACTGGCTCGGGCCTGATGATGAAAGCTACACCCATGACGCCATGACCAGCTCGATTCTGGAAAACCGTTACGATCTGCAATACGTGCTGTACCTGTTGGCGTTGCATCGCCAGCTCAAGGCGCGACTGGCTGATTACGACTACGACCAACATATGGGCGGCGCGCTGTACGTGTTCTTGCGTGGCGCCTACTCAACCAGCCAGGGCGCCTGGTTTACCCGGCCGCCACGGGAGCTGATCGAAGCTCTGGATCTCATGTTCCAGGGCAAGTCAGTGACTGAAGAGTTCGTCCTCACCGGAGAACCCGCATGAGCCGCTCATTCGCTGAACTGCTGCCTACGCCTCTTGATGCACAGAGCCTGGCTGACCTCGCGCCGCTGACCAACGTCCGTGATCTGCTGTTGTTGCTTGAGCGCTGGGTCGAGCGTGGATGGTTGCGGGCGCTGGATAAAGCTTTCGTGGCGTTCCTCAGTGAGCTGGATCCGTCGGCGGACTCGCTGGTGCTGCTCGCCGCTGCGTTGACCAGCCACCAACTCGGTCACGGTCATGTATGCCTGGACCTCTACGAGACCCTCAAAGAGCCGGACTTCGCCCTGTCTCTGCCCCCCGAAGGCGATGTGCAAAGCGGCCCCATGCTGCTGCCGTCGCAATTGCTGGTGGCACTGGATGGCGGCGCATGGTGCCAGGCGTTGCTGGGCAGCACGCTGGTTGCTCGAGGTGATGACTTTAGCGAAGGCGCTGCCAGTAAACCTTTGGTGTTGTCCGACCGGCGTTTGTACTTACGCCGTTACTGGACGTACGAGCGGCGCATCGGCGCGAT
This sequence comes from Pseudomonas sp. HP_14, assembly GCF_055283875.1. Taxonomy (NCBI): domain Bacteria; kingdom Pseudomonadati; phylum Pseudomonadota; class Gammaproteobacteria; order Pseudomonadales; family Pseudomonadaceae; genus Pseudomonas; species Pseudomonas sp. HP_14. The sequence continues at coordinate 7,998 of NZ_JBTOQI010000044.1, forward strand.
ACTGCGTCAGCGGCTGGCGGAACAGGAGGCCGTCACTGATGACCTCGGCCAGCGTTTGAATGTGCTGTTCCCGCCGGACACCACGCCGGATGCGCTGATCGACTGGCAGAAGCTGGCCTGTGCACTGGCAACTCGCGGCGCATTCAGCATCATTACCGGCGGCCCCGGCACCGGTAAAACCACCACCGTTGTTCGCTTGCTGGCATTGCTGCAAACCCCTGCCGTGCAGGCGGGCCAGCCGCTGCGTATTCGTCTGGCTGCGCCCACCGGCAAGGCCGCGGCGCGTTTGACCGAGTCCATCAGCCAGCAAGTGCAAAGCCTGACTGTCAGCGAAGACGTGCGACAGAAAATTCCTGCCGAAGTGACCACCGTGCACCGACTACTGGGCAGTCGTCCGGGCACGCGGCACTTCCGTCATCACGCCGGGAATTTGCTGCCACTGGACGTTCTGGTCGTCGATGAAGCATCGATGATCGACCTGGAAATGATGGCTAATCTGCTGGAAGCCCTGCCGCCTCACGCACGGCTTGTGCTGCTGGGTGACAAGGACCAGTTGGCTTCCGTTGAAGCGGGCGCGGTGCTGGGCGATTTGTGCCGTGATGCTGAAGCCGGGCTGTACAGCCCGCAAACCCAGCGTTGGCTCGAAGCGATCAGCGGCGAAGATGTGAGCCGTGCTGGGTTGCAGCAGGGGGATGAACAACAGCATCCATTGGCTCAGCAGGTTGCGATGCTGCGTTACTCGCGACGCTTTGGCGAAGGCAGTGGTATCGGCAAACTGGCGCGACTGGTCAATCAGCAGCAGCCTGAACAGGCTCGTGATCTGCTGGCTGCACGAAACCATAAGGACCTGCACGCACTCGCGCTCAAGAGCGAACAGGACCGCTCACTGGAGCAGCTGCTACTTGACGGTCTCGACCAAGGCCCGGAAGGCCCGCAGGGCTATCGGCATTATCTGGGCGTGATGGCCGCGCAGCGGCCGCCACAGGATGCCATGCTGGAAGATGAGCGCTGGGGCCAATGGGCGCGAGCAGTACTGAACGCATTTGATGCGTTTCAGTTGTTGTGCGCTGTGCGTAAAGGGCCGTGGGGCGTTGAAGGTTTGAATCGGCGCATCACGACTGCGCTGTTCGAAGCTCGGCTGATTGAAAGTGATCAACACTGGTACGAAGGTCGCCCGGTATTGATGACCCGCAATGACTACGGGCTTGGTTTGATGAACGGCGACATCGGCATTGCCTTGCGCCTGCCCGAGCGCGATGGGCCGGAAGCGGGCAAGCAGGTGCTGCGTGTGGCGTTCCCGCGTAATGACGGCAGTGGTGGAGTGCGTTTTGTTTTGCCGAGCCGACTTAACGATGTGGAGACGGTTTACGCCATGACGGTGCATAAATCCCAGGGCTCGGAGTTCGCCCATACCGCATTGATATTGCCTGAGGCGCTGAATCCGGTGCTCACCAAAGAGCTGATCTACACCGGCATCACCCGCGCCAAGCATTGGTTCAGCCTCATCGAACCTCGCAAAGGGGTGTTCGAAGAAGCGCTGCGCCGCAAGGTGAAGCGCTTGAGTGGGTTGATGCTGGAGTTGTAAAAACAACAACCTCTATCTGTAGGAGCGCACGAGGGGAAGTGAGCACCAATAACGCCCACAAAAGCCAAAATGTTGCAGTCAAGCTTTGCGTCAAGGGCAATGAAATGTTCTGAAATGCATAATTGTGGGAAAGGTCGCTCGCCCCTACCATCACGTCAAAGGTCAGCCACCTCGTCAGGGGTAAAAGACCCATCCTTTGACGAGTTGGAGAACCTTGCATGACTACTGCGCAGATAACTGCCCAGCCTCCCGTGGTCCGGCCTATGTCACGGGGCAAGCTTTACAAACTGGTGATCGCCTCGTCGATTGGCAATGCTCTGGAGTGGTTCGACCTGATCGTCTACGGCTTCTTCGCTATTACCATCTCCAAACTGTTTTTCCCCACCGCTGACGAGACGGTCTCGTTGCTGTTGGCGCTGGGTACTTTCGCACTTTCTTACCTGATTCGTCCCCTGGGCGCGGCCGTGTTGGGCTCCTATGCCGACCGAGTCGGGCGCAAGTCGGCGATGCTGGTGTCGATCTGGTTGATGATGCTCGGCACGTTGCTGATTGCGATCATGCCGACCTACGCGGCTATCGGTATCTGGGCGCCGATCGGGATATTCCTGGCGCGCCTGATTCAAGGCTTTTCTGCGGGCGGTGAGTTCGGCAGTGCCACGGCCTTGCTGGTTGAGCATGCCCCGGAGCGTAAAGGGCTACTTTCCAGCTTCATGTTTGCCAGCCAGGGCATCAGTGGTTTGCTCGCGTCAGGCTTCGGTTTGTTGCTGACGACGACGCTGACGGTGGACCAGCTTGAGTCCTGGGGCTGGCGCATTCCGTTTCTGTTCGGTCTGATGATCGGCCCGGTCGGCCTGTACATCCGTCGTCACATCGAAGAGGCCGGGGAGTTCAAGGAAAGCGAGCGCAGTCATGCGCCTGTGGGCGAGCTCTTCAAGGCGCACAAATATCGCATGCTGCTTGCGGTGGGCGCGCTGGTGCTGTCGACGTCGGCCACCTACGTGATCATTTACATGCCGACTTATGCCGTCAAACAGCTGGGCCTGAGCGCATCCATAGGCTTCGCAGGCACGCTGCTCAGCGGGCTGGTGCTGACCATACTGACGCCGTTCATTGGTCATATGTCCGATGTATTTGGCCGTACCCGGATCATGCTCGGTGCGTCGGTGATCTTCATCCTCAGCATCTACCCGGCGTTTTCCTGGCTGGCAGCCAACCCGACGTTGCTGGCGTTGTTGGCGGTGCTGTTCTGGATGAGCATCCTCAAGGCGATCTACTTCGGTGGCCTGCCTGCCCTTATGTCCGAGTTGTTCCCGACCCAGGTGCGTGCCACCGGTATGGCCCTGAGCTACAACATAGGCACTACGGTGTTCGGCAGTTTCACGCCTTTCATCGTGGCCTGGCTGATCAGTGCCAGCGGCAACAACCTGGCACCGAGTTACTACCTGCTCGTCACCGGTGTGCTCAGCCTGGTCACCCTGTTCGCGATCCGTCGCCAACTGAAACTGGCCTGATCTTGCGTCCTGCGTCCACACTGTAACCCTTCAAACACAGCAGCTGTAGGAGTGAGCTTGCTCGCGATTCGGTCTCTCAGTCAATGAAGATATAGCCTGTGCTGACGCCATCGCGAGCAAGCTCACTCCCACAGAAAAGCATTCCAAATCAGATAGTTATTTTTTGTTTGATACGGGCAGGATCAGCCATTGGTAATGGAGCTCGCCGTCACCAGTTGTTCTTCCAGAAAGCTCAGGAAGTAACGCACCAGCACCGGCAGTTTGCGCCCGGCCATGATCTGCACTTGCAGGCTGCGCTGGCGCAACTGCGGGTCGCTCATGGGCACCAGAACCAGATTGTCCCGGGTTGTTGAACCACTGACGGTGACGGTGCCGCACAGCGCAATCACATCCAGGGAATAGCGAACCACGCTATAGATCGTGCCCAGCGATTGACTGGTGTAGGCCGGTACTATGTTGACACCCTGCAAGTGACAGGCGATATCGAACAGGTAGCGCAGGGTCGAGCCTGTGTAGGGCAGGGCCAATGGGCAGTCGCGCAGGTCTTTCACCTCAAGGGATTCACGGCTGGCCAACGGGTGGCTGGCGGGCATGAGGGCACTGATGGGAGAGTCGCAACTCAAGGAGATTTCCACGCCTTGAGTGGGTGTCAGGCTGAAGGTCAGGGCGATATCCACCGAACCTTCCTTGACCAGTTGCGATGCACGGGCCGCGTCCACCACATGCACATCGAAACTCGCGCCGGGATGGAAATTACGAAACTCCGCCGTGACCCTTGGCAAAAATTCCCACGCCATCCCTTCCGGGCAGGCCAGCACAATACGATGCTGCTGCAAGGTGTTCACGCCGCGCATTTCGGCGATCACGTTTTTCACTTCCAGCATGTTGCGCGTGGCATAGGCGAGCAGCAGTTCACCCGGCTCAGTCAGTTGCATGCCACGTGGTTTGCGTTCGAACAACTGCAAACCGAGGTTCTCTTCAAGGTTGCTGATCTGGCGGCTGACCGCCGACACTGCGACATGCAGCTCTTCGGCCGCAGCCGATAACGAACCGGTTCGGGCCACACTGTGGAAATAACGCAGCGGCAGATCATGCATATCAGCTCCCCGTTTCTGCCTCATCACTGTGCAGATCTGGTTTGTTCTAAAGGCAAGGATGGCTTGAAAACTTGATAATTGTTGCAAGTCAGGCGGCAACGTTACCCTTGATTTCATTGCTGGTCGAGCTGCTTTCAGCGCGACTGAACGGCCCCGTGAAAGGTAATCCTGATGTCTTCAACCTCCTTGCTTACCCGAGAGCACGCCATTGAGCTTGCCGTTCACACCCTGAATTCAGGAGCGTTTATTCAGACCCTGAGCCGCCGCGTAGCTCAACGTACCGAGAGCCAGAACCCGGAGTGCGCTCAGCCGCTGCGTGACTATTTACTGATCGAGCTGCAACCGTTGCTGGTTCGCCTGGGGTTCACCTGCCGCTTCGTTGAGAACCCGCACAGCGGTAAACCACCGCTGCTCTTCGCTCAGCGCATTGAAGACCCGGCATTGCTGACCTTGCTGACTTACGGCCATGGCGACGTCACCAGCGGTCAGGACGAGCTCTGGCAGGAAGGCACTGCCCCTTGGCAATTGAGCATCAAGGACGGGCGCATTTATGGTCGCGGTACGGCCGATAACAAGGGCCAGCACAGCATCAACCTGGCCGCGCTTGAAGCGGTGTTGCAGGCGCGCGAAGGCAAGCTCGGCTACAACCTGAAAATCATTTTCGAGATGAGTGAGGAAGTCGGTTCACCGGGTCTTGAACAAGCCTGCCGTGACAACGCCGAAGAGCTGGCCGCTGACCTGTTTCTGGCCTCCGATGGCCCGCGTGTACGACACGATCTGCCGACATTGTTCCTCGGCTCCCGTGGCGTCTGCCAGTTCCGTCTGATGCTGGACACCGGTAACGGCAGCCGTCATTCGGGCAATTGGGGCGGGATTATTACCAACCCGGCCATCGTGCTGGGCCACGCCTTGTCATCGCTGGTTTCTGCTCAGGGCGAACTACTCGCTGAATGCCTTCGTTCGGCGCCGATGCCGGAATACGTGTCGACACTGATTCGTGATCTTCCCGTGGGGGGCGAAAGCTTTGACCCGCAGCTCAACCCGAACTGGGGCGAACCGGGCCTGACCACAGGCGAAAAACTGTTCGGTTGCAACACTCTTGAGGTCGTCGGCTTGTCGTCCGGCAGCACGGTCAAAGTGATCGGTGCGATTCCGGGGCGGGCCGAAGCGGTGTGCCAGTTGCGTTTTGTCGACGGTACTGACTGGCAATCGCTGGAGAGCAACCTGCGCAAGCATCTGGACCAGCATGGTTTTGAAGACGTGCAGGTCAATATCGAAGGGGGGTATGCCGCTACTCGTCTGGACCCGCGTCACCCGTGGGTTGGCTTTGTGCAGCGTTCAGTGAGCCAGAGCCTTGGCGAGCCAGTGAGTATTTTGCCGAACCTTGGCGGCACGATTCCCAACCACTGCTTCGCTGACGTATTGGGATTGCCAACGGTCTGGCTGCCGCATTCCTACCCGTCCTGCAAACAGCATGCGCCTGATGAGCATTTGCTTGAGAGTGTTGTGGAACAAGGCCTGAGGGCTGCGACCGGATTGTTCTGGGATCTGGGCGAAGCGCCCGCGAAGTTGCTGAAGCCCTGATCGCTTTCACCGACACGCTTTATTTGCAGTCGCGCACGATCCTTGTGGGAGCCGGGCTTGCCCGCGATATGGGCGACGCTGTTCTGTTGTGAACCGCGTCAGCCCTATCGCGGGCAAGCCCAGCTCCCACAGAGAGGAGTGTATTAGTGGTCCAGCCCCATAAACTGCATCACCCGCTCGCCTGCCTGACCCGCACGAATGGTCTGCGGTCCGGCGTCAGCCTGCACCACGCCGTTTTCCATGAAAATCACCCGGTCGGAGATAGACATCGCGAAGTCCATTTCGTGGGTGACGATCAACATGGTCATGCCTTCCTTCGCCAGGTCGCTGATGACCTTCAGCACATCGCCAACCAGCTCCGGGTCCAGCGCCGAGGTGGGCTCGTCGAATAGCATGATCTGCGGATCCATCGCCAAAGCGCGGGCGATAGCCACACGTTGCTGCTGACCACCAGACAACTGATGTGGATACTTGTGGGCATGCGCGAGCAGGCCAACCTTGTCCAGCAGTGCATAACCGCGTTGTTCGCTGATCACCCGGTCGCGTCCGTGATAACGCGGGGCGAGGGTGACGTTGTCGAGGATCGTCCGGTGCGGGAACAGGTTGAAGTTCTGGAACACCATGCCGATGCGCTGCACCCCGCGCCGGATCTGCGCGTTGTTGGGCTTGTCGCCGGCATGAATAAAACTCTCACCAAACAGAATGATCTCGCCGTCATCAATACTTTCCAGACCATTGACGGTACGGATCAGCGACGTTTTACCCGAGCCAGACGGACCGATGATGGAGATTACCTGACCGGCATTCACGTCCAGATTGATGCCCTTGAGCACCTCATGATTGCCGTAGCTTTTATGAATGGTGTGCAGCTGCAGCGCTGGAGCAACGCCGTTTTCGACGGGAACTGCGGCTTTTGAAACCGCTGGCGGAAGACTGCTGCGCAGCTGCAACACGCTGGCGTCATCCAGTGTTTGCGGCTTGCGATTGTTCAGTTCCAGGTGTTGCTCAAGCCAATGGAACAGCCAGCCGAACACGGTGACGATCATCACGTAATACACCGCCACGGCCGACAGCGTTTCCATGACCAGAAAGTTTTGCGCGTAGAGGCGTTGGCCCACTGTCAGCAATTCGGTCAGGGAAATAACCGAGATGATCGAGGTGAGTTTCACCACGGTGATGTATTCGTTGATCAGGGTTGGCAGCGAGATACGAAACGCCTGCGGGATCACGATCAGCCGCTGCATACCCAACACGCCAATACCTAGCGCACGTCCGGCTTCTTTTTGCCCCTTGGCGACTGAGATCAAACCGCCCCGGTGGATTTCCGCCATGTAGGCGGCTTCTGTCACCACCAGCGCAAACAGACCTGAATAGAACGGGTCGGAGAACACTTCACGGGTGAACGGCAGCATTTGCGGCAGGTTGTAGACGAAGATCACCAGCACCAGCAGCGGAATGCTGCGGAAGAACCAGATATAAAGCGACGCCGGAACACTGACCCAGCGCGAGGTTGACAGCTTGGCCGAGGCGAGCAGGAAGCCCAGCAGCATGCCGATGAACCAACCCAGCGCGCTGAGTTGAATCACCGTGATGCACGACTTCCAGAAGTCCACCATCGAGAACAGAGAAAAAAAGTAGGACCATTCGAATTGCATGTACACCGCATCCTGATTAGCGCAGATCTCTGTGGGAGCGAGGCTTGCCCGCGATAAGGTTTAGGTGATTGACCTGAATACCGTATCGCCCTTATCGCGGGCAAGCCTCGCTCCCACAGGGTTATGCTGTGAATTAGTTACTCGGCGCTTCCAGGTTGTATTTCTTCAGCAGCGCATCGTATTCACCAGACTTCTTGGTCTCGTCGAAGGCCTTGAGCAGCGCTTGATACAGCTCCTCGTTGCCTTTCTTGACGTAGATGCCCAGCGTCTGCTGATAGATTGAGTGCTCGGTGCTGACCACCACGCGACCTTTGGTGCGTTCGGCGATCATGCCTGCGGCGCCGTCGATTTCCACTTGAGCCTGAACGTTGCCGGACAGCAGCGCTTGAGTCACTTCAGGTGCCGATGGGAATTCGCTGACCGAGATTGCGCCTTTGTTGTTCGGCACGCAGTAATCCACTGACAGCTTGTTGAACTGGGCAACCCAGGTGGTGCCTTTTTCCAGACCGATCTTCAGGCCGCAGAGGTCTTCGGGCACCTTGGGTTTAATCTTGCTGTCTTTGAGCACCATGATCGCTGCGCCGGTTTTGGCGTAAGGGATGGTCTGCGCCTGGGTCTGACGCTCCGGGGTGATGTACATGCCAGAGATGATCGCGTCGTAGTGACCCGAGTTCAGGCTGAGGATCAGGCTGGAGAATTTGGTGTCGACGAAGTCCGCTTTGAGGTTCATGTGTTTGGCGAGCATGTGTGCAAGCTCGGGGTCGGAGCCAACGACATTTTTCTTCTCGTCGTAGGATTCAAATGGCGGATAGGTGATCTCCATACCCACTTTGAACACGCCCGGTGTAACAGTAGGGGCGGCGTGCGCCAGCGTCGCGCCGAACACGGCGGCGGCAAGCACGGTCAAGCGGACAGCAATGTTCTTTTTATTGCGCATCGTCGAGGACTCCAAAGTAGAGAAAAGTAAGGCACGTCAGGGTTGGAAAAAGGGTATTCAGACAAATCAGAGCGGTTCTGACGCCTGGTTTTTCAAGTGGCCAAAGCTCGAAGGCTTGCGGGCTTTTTCATAAAGCTTCAATTCGCCGTTCTCCACTTTTCTGCGCAGGTACTGATAGGTCTGCAGTGCCTGGCCGAACATGTGTTCGCCGATGGTGATCTCCTCGTAATCCTGTGCGCCTGCCTTGGCGAACTGCGGCAACGGTTTGATTTGCGTGTGGAAATCGCAGGCGTAGAACAGTGGAAACGAATAGCGTTCTTCGCTGACGGTTCTGACCCGATGGGCTGTTGCAACGAACGTACCAGCGGTCATCACTTCGAGCATGTCACCAATATTGACCACAAACGCGCCTTCCACAGGCGGTGCGTCGATCCATTGACCCAGATCGTTCATCACTTCCAGGCCCGGCTTGTCAGCCAGCAAGATCGTGAAGCACTCGTAATCGGTGTGCGCACCAATACCGGGCGCGTCCTGGGCGGCGTCATCGAATGGGTAATGAATCAAACGCAACTTGGAAGGTGGCCGCGTCACCATGGCATCGAAGTAACCCTCTTCCAGACCGAGTGCCAACGCGAAGCCATCAAACAGCCGCCGACCCAAGGCGAACACTGCCGCGTAATAGGCTTGCACCGCTGGCTTGAAGCCTGGCAGGTCCGGCCATTCGTTGGCGCCGATCAGGGGAGTTTTGGCGATCACCAGCGGGTCTTCATCACCCACTTCAAAGCCGATATCGAAGGCTTCCTTGTGATCCGGTTTACCCTTGGCGTACACCTCTTCACCTTCCGGTACGAAGCCTTTATGGCTGCGCGACGTGCCGATGTAGTGCTGCATCTTGTAATCCAGCGACTGAGCGAACAGGTCCTTGGCCGCCTGACGCAGACCATCGATCAACTGCGTATCGATGCCATGATTCTTGATGTACAGAAAGCCGACTTCCCGCGCCGCTTTGCCGAGTTCTTCGGCAACGGCCTGACGCTTGGTTATGTCGGTGCTGAACAGAGCGGCGATGTCCACCACCGGAATGCTGTTGAAGTTGGCGATGGCTTGAGAATGATCCGGCATGACAACAGGCTCCATTAGCGGTGGGTGGATTGAGTGAAGCGCTGGAAGTGTTCGCGTTCGGTCTTGCCCATCCAGGTGTTCAGCGACCATAGATCGGCCACCGGGACATTGGTGAAGGGCAGGTGGTGCAAGTAGCCATCGGCACCGAATTCCGGCGTTAGCGTGGTGACTTGATAGCCGCGCTCCTGTTGTGAGCGCCAGATTGCTTCCCAGTGTTGTTGGTGGAAGGCCAGCTCTTTTGCGTATTCCGGTGCGGCAGGGTGGGGCACCTGTGGGCCCTGGTCGTAGCCGACACGTGCCTGAATGTGATGGACGCGTTCGACGAAAGCGCTCAGGTCATCTTCGGGGTCGTTGAGCAGACGCTCGCAGGTCACGATCCAGTGGCTGATGTCGCTGGTGAAACGCAGGTCCGGCAATTGCCGAATCAGTTCAAGGGTCACCCACGGATTAAACAGCGAGCGCGAGCGATGAGTTTCGAAGGTGCATACCTGACCGTGCTTGCGTGCCAGTTCCAGGGCCTGACCGAAGAACTCTACTTGTTGTGGTAATTGCCAACGATCATTGCCCGCCAGTACGTTGACGAAACGCGGCGACAGTTCGCTGGCCCAGCCCAGTTTCTTGTCCAGATCAGTGAGATGTTCGGCGACCGTGGCTGATTGTTCTGGCAGCACGTCGTAAGCGGTGAACACAGTGCTGATATACCCCACCCGATTGGCACGCAAGAACGCCGCAAACTCGGCCCGCTCGGCGGCGGCCAGTGGGAGTCGAGCTTCCATACCGTCGAATCCTGCTTCAAGCAGTTCTTCCAGGGCCTGAGTTTTACTCGCGGTATAACCCCAGAGGGTGCGGAATATTTCCAGCTTCATCGATCGACCTCAAAGATTGCACGGGCATGTGGCGCAGCTTGATCTTAGGTGGGCGTGATGATCGGAAAGAATAGGAAAGCTCAAATCGATAGTTCAGAGATTTGTGAAGTATCAGCGGCAAGCACCGCTCCCACATGAAGTCGCGTTCCACTCCAAACCCGGTGCTTAAAGCACGAAACCCGGAGTTATAGGCATTTCGTCCCCGGCAAGCACAAGCGTACTATTCGCGCACGAACGTATTGCTGACGATCCTCGTCAAGGTATTGCGCAAGTCACGCCGTAGAGCGTCTGCCATACCAACTGTCTTTCTTTTTTGCTTCTGCCGACCGGATTAATCCCTCCGGGGTTGTCATAGGCACGCTACTTTTAAATCACCCGGCAACGTTCCGGGTGATCACAGAAAAACCGTACAGAACCGACACCGCTGTGGACCAGCGTCGCCAACGCGACGCATCAGCGGTTAACCGTGATGAATGCCAGAGGTTTTACGATGCAAACACTACTGATCAATGGTCAGGAGCATGAGCTGGATGTCGCTGAAGACATGCCACTGCTCTGGGTCCTGCGCGACGTGCTGGGCCTGACGGGCACCAAATATGGCTGCGGTATTGCCCAGTGCGGCGTGTGCACGGTGCATCTCGATGGCCAGGCCGTGCGCTCTTGCGTGTTGCCGGTCAGTGCCGTGGCCGGACGCAAGGTCACCACCATTGAAGCGGTCGGCGAATTGCCGGTCGGTCAGGAAGTGCAAAAAGCCTGGCTCGCGCACGAAGTCGTGCAATGCGGTTACTGCCAGCCGGGGCAGATCATGTCTGCTGTGGCGTTGTTGCAAGCGCATCCTGACGCCAACGATGAACAGATCACCGAGGCCATGGCCGGGAATCTGTGCCGTTGCGCGACCTACACGCGGATTCGTGCCGCTATCAAAAGCGTCAGTCAGGCCTGAAGGAACACACCATGTCAGAAGTAAAAGGATCTGCAGCGACGGTGTCGCGCCGCGGGCTGCTCAAGGGTGGCGCGCTTTCTCTCGGCGGGCTGGTGATCAGCACCTGGCTCCCGCCTATGGCAACACGCAGCATGGCTGCCGAGGCTGTCAGCGCTGCACGGCTGGGTGACAAGGCTTCACCGGGTTTTGGTGCCTTTGTACGGGTAGCGCTCGACGGCCAGGTGACCGTTATCTCGCCGAAAATCGAAATGGGTCAGGGCGTGCAGACCGGCATCGCGATGATGGTCGCCGAAGAACTGGAAGTGCCGCTCAGCTCGGTCAGGATCGAAGAGTCGCCGCCCGACGCTGCGCTTTACACCGATAACATTCTGCAGTTCCAGGCCACTGGCGGTTCTTCATCGACCCGCTACACTTGGGAGCCACTGCGTAAGGCTGGCGCCACAGCCCGTGTGCTGCTGATCGAAGCCGCCGCCGTTCGCTGGAACGTCGCGCCAAGCCTGTGCCGTGCCGAAAACGGCAAGGTGCTGGGTCCGAACGGTAAGTCACTCGCCTATGGCGAACTGGTAGAAGCTGCCGCCGCGCTCCCGGTCCCCAAGGATGTGCCGCTCAAGGCTATCGCCGACTTCAAATTGCTGGGCACCTCGGCACAACGGCTGGACACGCCGCACAAGGTCAACGGCTCGGCGCAGTTCACCATCGACGTGAAAATCCCCGACATGCTGATTGCTTCGTCGCTGACCTGTCCGGTCCACGGCGGCAAGCTGCGCAGCGTGAAAGACGAGGCGGCCCGTAAAGTCCCCGGCGTGCGCGATGTGGTCCGCCTGGAGAATGCTGTCGCCGTTACTGCGACCAATTTCTGGTCTTGCCAGCAAGCGCTCAAGGCGCTGGAAATCGAATGGGACCTCGGTCCGCATGCGTCGATTGATTCCGCACAACTGGATAAAGAACTGCTGGATGCCAGTTCCAAAGATGGCGTGTTTGCCAAGCAGACCGGTGATATCAGCGCGGCGCTAAAGAACTCTTCAAGTCAGTTCGAAGCCGTGTACCAGCAGCCGTTCCTTTCTCACTCGCCGCTGGAACCCATGACCTGTGTTGCTCACGTTCGCCCTGACATGTGCGAGCTGTGGGTCGGTTGCCAAGCGCCGGGCTTTGCGCAAATGGGCGCCGCGAAGGTGGCCGGTTTGCCTGTGGATAAAGTAGTTATCCACAACCAGCTCATCGGTGGCGGCTTCGGTCGACGCCTGGAGTCGGACTTCATCTTCCAGGCCGTGGACATCGCCCGCCAGCTCAGCTACCCGATCAAATTGATCTGGAGTCGCGAAGAGGACATGACCCACGACAAGTACCGCCCGCACTATGTGGATCGCATGAATGCGGCGCTGGGCAAAGACGGTAAACCGGTCGGTTGGGAGCATCGCATCGCTGGCGCTTCAGTCATGGCCGCCTACGTCGGCAAGCTGCCGGAAAGCGGCGTGGATGCTGACGCTGTGGAGGTTGCGATTGATCCGGTCTACAAACTTGACAGCCTGCAAGTGCGCTACATCCGCCAGGACCCGGACGTCATCCCCGTTTCCTGGTGGCGTGGCGTTGGCCCGTTGCGCAGCACTTACGCGGTCGAAAGCTTCATCGACGAGCTGGCGCACAACGCCAAGGTTGATCCGGTTGAATACCGCTTGAGCCTGATGCAGGAACAGCCTCGCGCTCAGGCTGTATTAAAGAAAGCCGCAGAACTTGCGGACTGGAAAACCCCTTTGCCAGCAGGCCACGGTCGTGGCGTAGCAGTCAGCGCAGTATTTGGCAGCTTTGTGGCGACTATCGTCGAGCTGGAAGTGCAGGCTAATAAAGGGCTGCGCATCAAGCGCCTGATTACCGTAGTCGATTGCGGCTTTGCCACTAACCCGAGGTCTGTCGAGTCGCAGATGGAGGGCGGCACGTTGTTCGGCCTGTCGGCTGCGCTGTTCAACGAAATCCTCATCGAGAAAGGCCAGGTGGTTCAGACCAACTTCCACGCCTATCGGCAGATCCGCATGAGTGATGCTCCTCCCGTGGAAGTGCATGTGATCAAGAGTGAAGAAAGCCCCGGTGGTGTCGGTGAGACCGGTGCAGTGCCTGCCGCTGCCGCGTTGGTCAATGCCGTGTTCGCCGCGTCGAAAGTACGCGAGCGTCGTTTGCCACTGAGCCGTTTCGGCTATTTCACTCTTTAAGGAGCGCGATCATGAAAACGTTGAATTATGCGCTCGCCGTGCTGGGTGCAAGCTTTGCGCTCACGGCTCAGGCTGCGGATCAAAGCCTCATCAGCAAAGGTGAGTATTTAACCCGCGCGGCTGATTGCGTGGCCTGTCACGTGGTTCCCGGCGGCAAGCCCTATGCCGGTGGGCTGGAATTCAAGCTGCCGTTTGGCACGCTGTATTCGCCCAACATCACCCCCGATAAAGAAACCGGTATTGGTAACTGGACCGACGACGAGTTCGTCAGCGCCCTGCAAAAAGGTGTCGGCAAAGACGGCAAGCATTACTACCCGGCTTTCCCGTACACCTCTTACACGCTGATGCCGCGTGAAGACATTCTGGCGATCAAGGCCTATCTGTTCAGCCTAGAGCCGATCAGCCAGAAGCCGAAGGAAAACGATCTGGCGTTCCCGTTCAACCAGCGCTGGGGCATGTTCTTCTGGAACGCAATTTTTGCCGGTAACGAGCGTTTTGTGCCCGACAGCAAGCAGTCGGCCGAATGGAATCGTGGCGCCTATCTGGTTCAAGGCCCCGGCCACTGCGGCGAATGCCACACGCCGCGCAATATCTTCCAGGCCATGAGCAGTGGCAAATCCCTGGCCGGTGGCGAAATTGGCAACTGGCGTGCTTACAACATCAGCTCTGACCCGAAACACGGGATCGGTGCATGGCCGCAAGAGGCGCTGGTTAGCTACCTCTCCAAAGGTTACGCGCCGGGTTATGGCGGTGCTGGTGGGCCGATGGCGGATGCTGTCGAACACAGCCTGCGCTACCTGACGCCGGAAGATGTGAACGCCATCGCCGTGTACCTCAAGTCCACACCTGCACGTAGTGAAGGTGTGCCGCGGCCGACGGCTGCCGTTAACGACAAGTCGGAAAAAGGCCTTGGCAACAAAGTCTTCACCGACTCTTGCGTGGGCTGCCACCGCCTCGACGGTACGGGTAATCAGTCGGCCATTGCGACCTTGATCGGTCTGAAAACAGTCAACGATCCGGCAGGCACCAACCTGATGGCGACGTTACTGGAAGGCCACACCCAAGGCATGCTCCGCGCCGACCAACGCATGCCCGACTTCGCCCGCGCCTACAACGATACCGAGCTGGCAGCGGTCAGCACGTTTGTACTGCGCCGGTTTGGGCAGAGCAATGGTGAAGTGAAGGCTGAAGACGTAGCGAAATCGAGAGAGGCTTCGTTGCACTGATTGGTAAACAAAAGCCTCCATAGCGCTCACGAGCAGTATGCAGCTACCTGATTTGGAGTGCTTTTTACTGTAGGAGTGAGCTTGCTCGCGATAGCGTCAGCACAGGCGATATCCTCATCGTTTGACAGACCTGATCGCGGCCAAGCGCGCTCCTACCGGTCCCCGTTTGCTGCGCAACAGCGTGGTGTCAGGGACGCCGGGTGGCTCTTGTCAAACAAATATGGCCACCTGATTTAGCGTGCTTTTACTGTAGGAGTGACCGGGGTGGCGATCCACATTGCTCGCGATAGGAGTTGACCGGTTGAGAAATTATCGTCTTACCTGACGCTATCGCGAGCAAGCTCACTCCTACAGATATGTATTCCAGTTTAGCTGTGTGGATTATCTGCAGGTTACCGCTTCAACATCCACCGCAACGTCTCTTTCAGTGGCGGTGTCTGCCAGTTCGGCAACAGGCCGCGCAGGCGCGAGTTATCTCCGCACAACGTCTTCACTTCATTCTCCCGGACAAACGCCGGATTCACTTCGGTGATGATTTGATGGCCGGTGATTTCGCTGCACATGTCGATCACTTCGCGTAGCGAGTGAGTGACCCCCGAGCTGACGTTGATGGTCTGGCCAATAGGCTGAACCTCCAGCAACCCCCGATAAGCACTGACCACCGCGCGCACGTCACTGAAGTCTCGCCACACATCAAGGTTGCCCAGCTCGATCTGCCCGGCTTTGCGCAAAAAGTGGGAAACGATCTTGGGCAGCAGGAAATTCTCGTCCTGACCCACACCGGTGTAGTTGAACGGGCGGGTGATGACGACAGGCAGGCGGCTATGCCAAAGGCTGGCCATGTACTCCATGGCTATTTTGCTGACGGCATAATCATTGGCCGGCGAAGGCGCGGCTGCCTCATTCAGCAACCCTTCTGACGTGTTGCCGTAGACATTCGCGCTGCTCGCGACCAGCACGCACTCCGGGGTTTTACCGCAAGCGTCAATGGCCTCCAGCAGATTGCGGGTCCCTATCAGGTTGACTTGATAAAAAGCGTCGGCCACGCCGTGTCCAACAAAAGCTACCGCAGCAAGGTGCACCACGATGTCCGGCTGGAGTTCTGCCAACAATTTGTGCAGCGCTGGCGCATCGGCCAGGTCGGCCTGAAAGTAACCCGCCTGCTGCGAAGGCTGGCGACCTATGCCGATGACTTCGCAGCCCTGAGCTGCCAGCTCGGCGGCCATAAAGCGTCCAGTGAAACCCTGGATACCGGTAATCAATGCGCGCTTGCCAGCAATACTCATCAGAAGCTGATGCCTCTTTCGTTACGCAGCAGGTCTGCTTCAACCATCATTCGGCAAAGCTCCTCAAGCGTGGTTTTAGACTCCCAGCCGAGGATTTTCTTTGCCTTGGCCGGATCACCGATGAGCAGTTCGACTTCATTCGGACGATAAAATTTCGGATTGACCGTCACCAGAACCTTGCCTGTTTCGCTATCCAGCGCGTGCTCTTCTTCTCCTTTGCCTTTCCACTCGATGTTCATGCCGACGGATTTGAACGTCATGGTGACGAAGTCCCGCACGGTTTCCACGCGGTTGGTAGCAAGGATGAAGGTGTCCGGCTCGTCAGCCTGAAGCATGCGCCACATGCCTTCCACGTACTCTTTGGAGTAGCCCCAGTCGCGTTGGGCGTCCATGTTGCCCAGTGAAAACGACTCCAGTTGGCCCAGTTTGATCTTGGCCACCGAGTCCGTGATCTTGCGGGTCACGAACTCCAGCCCGCGCAGAGGCGATTCGTGGTTGAACAGAATCCCGCTGGTACCAAATATGCCGTATGACTCGCGGTAGTTGATCGTCATCCAGTGCGCATAAAGCTTGGCCACCCCATAAGGGCTGCGTGGGTAAAAAGGCGTGCTTTCAATTTGCGGGATGGCCTGCACCTTGCCGAACATCTCGGAGGTGGATGCCTGATAGAAGCGAATCTTCGGGTTAACGATACGAATGGCTTCCAGCAGGTTAACGACGCCGACGCCGGTAATTTCTGCCGTCGTGAACGGCTGCTCAAACGAAACGCCGACGAAGCTCTGGGCGGCCAGGTTATAGATTTCCGTGGCTTCGGTTTTCTGCAGCAAGCGGATGCTGGCCGACAAATCAGTCAGGTCGTATTCAACCAGGTGCAGGTTGGGGTGGTTCTGAATGCCCAGCTCATTGATACGCCAGAAATTGACTGAGCTGGTACGGCGATAGGTGCCATAGACGGTGTAGCCTTTTTCGAGCAACAACTCGCTCAAGTAGGCTCCATCCTGTCCTGTAATACCGGTAACGATTGCTTTCATACGATGGCTTTCAACTCCATTCAAGAGGATAGAGCGGTCACCGCTTCTGGGTCTTCATGACCTGAACGGCATGGGGCGACCATCCTTGAGACTGCGGGGAGACGTAACGCGAGACCCTAGCCATGCTAGACGACGTACCCGCCAAGTAAAGGTGGCAGGCAACATCTTGCAAAAAAACCGCGCCGTTGCGGAAAGTCTGCTTTATTCATTCATACGGGGGTAAGTGGTGAGCGCGAAACAGTCCAACCTCAGGCATGCGGCGGTCTGTAGCGCGTTTGCAGGGCGGGACTTGAAATCTGACCAAGGGTCATTCAGCCGTTCTCACCACGTGCCGATAACCGGAAACAAACTTACACACTTAACAGATTGATCGGTGGCCTAATGTTTAACACTCGCTTGAAAAAGGAATTACAGGCGCAACAAGCCGAGTTGGATATTTATAGGCAGATGGAGGTCGGCATGAACGCGCAGATGCTCTCCATCACCCTCGATCCCAGCTATCGCGTTACCCAGATTAATGACAACTTCCTCAAATCGCTGGGCTACAGCGCCGAGCACGTGCGTGGGCGCTCCATGGATGAACTGGTGCCTTCCTACGTTAAACAGCTCGATTGTTACCGCAATTTGAGGGCTGCGGTGGATGCGGGCACATCGGTCATCGATAACTACCGCTTCCTCAAAGTGGATGGCAGCCTGGCCTGGGTGAGGGCTATCTGGTATCCGATCATGGGCGCAGACGGTAAGTTGTCGCAGATCCGTTGCTTCGGTTCAGACATCACCGAGGCGATTGAGCTGGCGACGGAAAACGCCGGGTTCATTCAGGCGCTGCTGCGCTCGACTGCGGTCATCGAGTTTGATCTTGGCGGGCATGTGATTACCGCCAACGATCAGTTTCTGCGCGGTATGGGATACAGCCTTTCGCAGATCAAGGGCAAGCATCACAGTATGTTTTGCGAGACTGAAGAAACCTCTTCATCGAAGTACAAAGAATTCTGGGCGACGTTGAACCGTGGCGAATTCGTCGCCAGCCGATTCAAGCGTATCGACGCTAATGGTCGCGTGGTCTGGCTTGAGGCGACGTATAACCCGGTTCACGACGCTCAGGGCAAGCTCTATAAGGTCGTGAAGTTCGCCACCGTAGTGACGGATCAGGTCGAGCGCGAGGTGGAGGTCAGCGAGGCGGCGGGCATTGCTTTCGAGATATCCCAGCGCACCGATTTGAGCGCCCAGCGTGGCGCGACGGTGGTGCAGGACACCGTGGACACCATGCGCAAGATTTCCGTTGAGATGCAGTCGGCCTCCGAGGGCATTGAGGCGCTGGGCAAGCAATCGTTGCTGATCAGCTCTATCGTGCAGACCATCGGTGGGATTGCCCAGCAAACCAACCTGCTGGCACTCAACGCGGCCATCGAAGCGGCGCGCGCCGGTGAGCAGGGACGAGGCTTCGCGGTGGTGGCCGACGAAGTCAGGCAACTGGCCGGTCGGACGAGTACCGCCACCGAAGAAATTGTCAGTGTGGTGCAGCAAAACCAGAACCTGGTGGATGCTGCTGTACGCGGCATGGCCAACAGTCGAGGTCAGGCTGAGCAGGGATTGGGTCTGGCAAATGACGCGGGTTCGGTGATTGTCGAAATCCAGGAAGGCGCCCGACAGGTGGTAGGCGCCGTGAGCCGGTTTGCCAATCAGCTGAAGTGAATCCTTACTGCAATATTTCCTCGTAGCCAACTTGTTGGTGAAGCGATCGGCCTGCGTTGACTGGGACATTGTTTCGCGAACAAGTTCACTCCTACAGGGGGGCGCGGTGTGTGTTGGCTTCGCGTATCACCTGTAGGAGCCAACTTGTTGGCGAGACGTCGGGCCTGCAAACACGGGAAGATCGTCTCGCGAACAAGTTCACTCCTACAGGTTCGTCGTTAACTGCACGATGCCGGGTTTCGCCCGGCGTAAGCATTGAGTACCCTTGCCAGCCAAACCGCTCCAGGGGAGCCTCGGTGCTCATGAACCTCTCTTTCAAGCAATGGCGCAAGGGTTTTGCCTTGGCCATGCCTTTTGCCATCCTGCTCGCTGGCTGTGATAACGGTGATAAACAGCCCGCACCGCCGCCAGAACCACCGGCACCGCCGCACACCACTTATACCCAGGCGAACTGGGATGCTTTGCCTGCTGTCTCGGATTCGGATCTGCAGGCCGGTTTCGCCTCATGGCGTAGCGCCTGTGTGCGACTCAAGGCCGATGCGGTCTGGGGCGCGACCTGCGCTGTCGCTGCTGCAGTGCCCCTGGATGCAGGTGCTGCGCAGATTCGCAGCTTCCTGCAGGAAAACCTGCAGGTCTACAGCATGCGCTCCGCAACCGGCAGCGCCGATGGTTTGATCACCGGCTACTACGAGCCGGTCTATCCCGGCAGCCTGACCAAGACGGCCAAGGCCTCGGTACCGATCTACGGCGTACCTGACGATCTGATTATTGTGAATCTGGAAAGCATTTACCCGGAGCTCAAGGGTAAACGTCTGCGCGGGCGTCTCGAAGGCCGTGTACTCAAGCCTTACGATGATGCCGCCACCATCAATGCCCAAGGCCTGAATGCGCCCGTGGTTGCCTGGTTGACCGACCCGATGGATCTGCAGTTTCTGCAAATTCAGGGTTCTGGCAGGGTACGCCTGGATAACGGCAAGCAGATTCGCATCGCTTACGCGGACCAGAACGGCAGGCCTTACCGGGCCATTGGTCGCTGGCTGGTAGAGCAGGGCGCGATTCCCAAGGAAGACGTCACCATGGGCAGCATCGCCGCATGGGCCAAAGCCAACCCGTTACGCATCCCCGAGCTATTGGGCAGCAACCCCAGCTATGTATTTTTCACCCGTAACCCTGACAGCAACGAAGGGCCTCGCGGCTCATTGAATGTGCCGTTGACGGCGGGTTACAGCGTCGCGATCGACCGTAAAGTGATCCCGCTGGGCAGCCTGCTCTGGCTATCAACAACCCGACCGGACGGTACCGCTCTGGTTCGCCCGGTTGCTGCTCAAGATACCGGCGGCGCGATTGCCGGAGAGGTTCGTGCCGATTTGTTCTGGGGCACGGGTGATGAGGCAGGCCACTTGGCCGGTGATATGAAACAGAAGGGCAATATCTGGTTGCTGTGGCCCAAGGGGATGCCTGTACCTCAGGGATAGTCGCCAAATACACCTGCGGCCGAAGAGTAATACTTTAGTAAGCCCCGACAC
This sequence comes from Pseudomonas sp. HP_14, assembly GCF_055283875.1. Taxonomy (NCBI): domain Bacteria; kingdom Pseudomonadati; phylum Pseudomonadota; class Gammaproteobacteria; order Pseudomonadales; family Pseudomonadaceae; genus Pseudomonas; species Pseudomonas sp. HP_14. Next base: position 28,266 of record NZ_JBTOQI010000044.1, read on the forward strand.
GGTGTCCAAGCACCGTGTCGGGGCTTCTTTTTGAGCAAAATCTGATTATGCCCAACAACGCCGCGCTTTCGTTCATAGCGCATTAACGATGCATCAAACAAGTGCAAAAAATGGTTAGCTGACGAGCTGCAGGCCATGCTCTATATGGTTTTGAGGGTATCAATCGTTTTTGCATGACGTCTTTCCGTCGCCAAAGATATGACGTTTTTCTGTCGCTGACACCGCTCATCTGGAAAGTTCATTCAGGGTGTTACAGAATATTGACACCATCATATTGATATCACACAGTTGGTACTAATATTTTCGTATGAGCTGATGCTCAGCTAGCTGGTAGTCAGAGGTCGGCTTCAATGAAACGCGTAGATGACGTTGGAAATTTATTCCGAAGTTTCGGGGCAAGTACGGACAGCTACCTGGAAATTGAAGGCGACTTCGACTACAAGGAAAAGCCTTCCGCAGTGCGGCCGTCAGATATACGAGCGGTGTCGCCAGATCTAACGCCAGGCGAACCCCAGTCCTCGACTCCCCAGTCTTTGCAGGCACAGAGTCTCGCAAGCGAGCCCGCTCACGCTGAGACGATCCAGCCGCGTCCTGCTTCGACCCCGCTGCAGAATCTATTGCGGGAAGTGGCTCGCGCACGTGAAGCGGAAGCAGCCGCGCGTAACCAGCAAGCACTGCTGCAATCCCTCGGTAAAGAACCGCTCAAGCCTTTGAAGGCACAGGTTGTCGCCGTCGTCTCCCCCAAAGGCGGCGTGGGCAAGACCACCCTCAGTGCCGGCCTTGCAACGGTGTTGCGGCTACAAGGCGGGCAGACCCTGGCCATCGACCTCGACCCGCAAAGTGCCTTGCAGTACCACCTGCAAGTCAGCCCGGATGTTGCGGGTATGGGCAATGCCAGCCTGCTGGGCGAGAACTGGCGCTCCTTGTTGCTGCCAGGTTCGGCGGGCACGCAATTGCTGCCGTACGGCATGTTGAATGAAGAAGAGCGCCGCACTCTGGAGCGCTTTCTGGACAGTGATCCGCAGTGGCTTGCCCGTCAGTTGGCGCACATGGATCTGGGAGAGCGTGACGTCGTGGTGATCGACACGCCTCCAGGCCGTACGGCTTATCTGGAGCAAGTGCTGACCGTGGCGGACCACATTCTGGTCGTCGCCACCGCAGACGCCGCCTCCTACCAGACGCTCGATCAAATGGAACGTCTGCTCTCTACAAGCAGGCCGCGCTCAACTCCGTTCACGTGCAGTTATGTCATCAACCAGTTCGATGCTTCGCGAGCGTTCTCGCGCGACATGCTGGTGGTGCTTGAACGCCGCTTGGGCAGGCAATTGCTGGGTGTTGTGAATGTCGATCATGACATCAGCGAGGCCCTGGCTTATGGTCGCAACCCGCTCGAAGGCGCCTGTGCCTCTGAAGGTTGCAAGGACATGCTGGCCCTGGGCCGAGCCATGACCGCTCAACTAATGACGCAGAAAGCCAAAGAGTCCTACATCTCATGACCTCGGTAGTACCTGAAGTGTCCCGACCGCGGACACGCGCAGAACTGTGCCTGAATGCCCTTGTGAAGACTGTCGACGGCTTGCCCGTTGGCCTCGCCCGGGCGCTTAAATTCGCCGCTTTCGCGGTTGGCCTGGTACTGATGCTATTTGTCGTCACCGCCCCTCTGGAGTTGTATGCCCAGTGCGCTTTCGGCCTGCTGTGCTTCGCCGCCATGATGGTCCTTCGCAAGTTCCCGGGGCGAGTCTCGGTGCTGGCGTTGATCATGCTGTCGCTGACGGCATCGCTGCGCTACATGTACTGGCGCCTTACCTCGACCCTGGACTTCGACAACTGGCTGGACAGCTTGCTGGGCTACGGCCTGATCGTGGCGGAGTTCTACACCCTGGTGGTTATCGTGCTGGGTTACGTGCAGACCGCCTGGCCGCTGCGTCGCAAGCCGATGATCATGACTGGCCCGCCCAGCGAGTGGCCGACCGTCGACGTATTTATTCCGTCTTACAACGAAGCCTTGAGCATCGTGAAGTTGACCATTTTTGCTGCCCAAGCCATCGACTGGCCTAGGGACAAGCTCAATGTCTATGTGCTTGATGATGGGCGTCGTGAGGATTTCCGCGAGTTCTGCGAGCAAATCGGTGTGGGTTACATCGTGCGCGACAACAACCGTCATGCGAAAGCCGGCAACCTCAATGAAGCACTCAAGGTTACCCATGGCGAATACATCGCCATGTTCGACGCGGACCACGTGCCGACCCGTTCTTTTCTGCAAGTGACGATGGGCTGGTTCCTCAAGGACCCTAAGCTCGCCATGCTGCAGACGCCGCACTTTTTCTTCTCGCCAGACCCGTTCGAGAAGAATCTGGACACGTTCCGCTCTGTGCCCAACGAAGGTGAGCTGTTCTACGGTCTGCTGCAAGACGGCAACGACCTGTGGAACGCGACTTTCTTCTGTGGCTCCTGTGCCGTATTGCGTCGTACCAGCTTGCTGGAGGTCGGCGGCGTTGCGGTCGAAACCGTCACCGAAGATGCCCATACCGCTCTCAAATTGAACCGTAAGGGCTACAACACCGCTTACCTTGCGATCCCGCAAGCTGCCGGCCTGGCAACTGAAAGCCTCTCGCGACACATCGCGCAGCGTATCCGTTGGGCGCGGGGCATGGCGCAAATCTTCCGTACTGATAACCCTTTGCTCGGCAGAGGACTGAAGCTGGGCCAGCGCCTGTGTTATGCCAACGCCATGCTGCACTTCTTCTACGGTTTGCCGCGACTGGTGTTCCTCACTGCTCCCCTGGCGTACCTGCTGTTCGGTGCGGAGGTCATGCACGCATCGGCTCTGATGATTACCGCCTACGTGCTGCCGCATATTTTCCACGCCAGCCTGACCAACTCCGCCGTTCAGGGCCGGTTCCGGCATTCGTTCTGGAACGAGGTCTACGAGGCTGTGCTGGCCTGGTACATCATGGGCCCGGTGTTGATGGCCATGATCAACCCCAAGTTCGGCGGCTTCAACGTGACCGACAAGGGCGGGATCGTTGACGAGAAATACTTCGACTGGACGCTGGCGCGTCCCTACATCATCTTGCTGGGGCTGAATGCCACAGTGTTCTGCATCGGCATCTACACCCTGTTCCATAGCGGGTGGAGCAACGATGCGGCCACGTTGACCCTGGTGATCAACATGGCGTGGACCATCTACAACATCATGATCACCAGCGCTGCGATCGCGGTTGCCAGTGAGACACGTCAGGTCCGTACCGAGCCTCGTGTGCAAGTGCAATTGCCGGTGCGTGTCACCCGGGCCGACGGCAGTGAGATCGACGGCGTAACACAGGACTTTTCCCAGACGGGTCTGGGCATGAAGTTGCCTGCCGATGCCGGTATCCAGAATGGCGAAGTCATCCAGATCGCGCTGTTCCGCAAAAACTACAGCAGCGAGTTCCCGGCCAACGTGGTGTTTACCCGTAATGGCGATATCGGCGCTCGCTTCATCGACCTGTCGCTGCGTCAGCAAAGCGAACTGGTACGTCTGACGTTCGCCCGTGCCGACACCTGGGCCGCGAGTTGGGGGCAAGGCAAGCCCGACTCCCCGTTGGTGGCCTTGCGCGAAGTGGGCCAGATCGGCTGGCGCGGTGTCTGCGAGCTGTTCAGCGCCACACGAAACGATATCGGTCGACTTCTCTGGTGGCGTCGCCGCTCTTCCAAAACTTCTGAAAACTCTCTGGAAATGCCATGACTTCTTCGTATTTCGTACGCGGGAACCGGCCCGTTAATGGCAATACGCTGAAACGGCTTTCTTCCGTGCTGGCTTTACTGGTCAGCACTTCGGTATTGGCGGACACCGCTGCTGTGACAAGCGAGACTCCGGCTGCCAGCAGTGACTACAGCCTGACGTTCAAGCAGCTTGGCCGTGTTTACCCGATGGTGTTGCGCGGCGTTGAATCCGCCGACGGGGTCAACTTCGATATCCGTGCCGACCAGATTGTCACCGGCGCGCGACTCAAGCTTGAGTACAGCTACTCACCGGCCCTGCTTGAAGACATGTCGCAGCTCAATGTGATGGTCAACGATGAAGTGGCCGCCAGCCTGCCACTGAGCAAAGAAGGCGCAGGCAAGCCGCAGACCCAGATCGTCGAGATCCCTTCGCACCTGATCACCGAGTTCAACCGCCTGAGCCTGCAGTTCATCGGGCACTACTCGATGAGCTGTGAAGACCCGCTGCACTCCAGCCTGTGGGCGAGGGTGGGCAATACTTCGCAACTGGAGATTCAAGTCACGCCGCTGACGACGGCAAACGATCTGGCGGCATTGCCTCAGCCGTTTTTTGATCGTCGCGATGCCCGTCTTTTGAATCTGCCTATCGTGTTCGGCGCTGCGCCGGATAACGGAACGGTGGAAGCAGCCGGTGTGCTGTCGTCCTGGTTCGGCTCGCTGGCAAGCTACCGTGGTTCGGTGTTCCCTGCCCAGATCAACAGCTTGCCAGCCACTGGCAATGCCGTGGTGCTGGTCAGTGGCAGCACCGCGCATGACATCGGCGGCTGGAATATCCCTGCGGCCAAAGGCCCGACGTTGTCGGTCGTGACCAACCCCAACGATACCAATGGCAAGATTCTGGTCGTCAGTGGGCGCGACACGGCAGAGCTCAAGCGCGCAGCCACCGCTCTGGTGCTGGGGCGCCAGACACTGTCCGGTGAAAGTGTGGTCATCGACAGCCTTCAAGCCTTGCCGCCGCGCAAGCCCTACGACGCGCCGTACTGGGTGCCAAGTGATCGTCCGGTGAAACTGGGTGAATTGCTCGAAGCCAAAAAATTCAATGTCGCGGGCTACAACCCCGGGGACATCGTCGTTCCGCTCAACTTCCCGCCGGATCTGTCCAGCTGGCAAGAAGACGGCGCGCCGCTGAATCTTAAATATCGCTACACGCCTCAGCAGACATCGACCAACTCGTCGCTCACCGTCAGCCTCAATGATCGCCTGATTGAAGCCAAGCAGTTGCCGTCCCTGGAAAAGCTCGACAAGAGCCTGCTGGCAAAGATCAAGAAAGAAGATGACAGCCTGTCCCGTGAGACGCGCATGTTGCTGCCGCTCAACTCGGTGGCTCTGCAGTCGCGTCTGCAACTGCGCTATATGTTCGACTACATCCGTCAGGGTGAATGTCAGGACATCATCATCGACAACATGCGTGCTGGTATCGACCCGGATTCGACGCTCGACCTGAGCGGCTACAAGCACTTCATCGCAATGCCTAACCTGGGTGTGTTCAAGGACTCGGGTTTCCCGTTCACGCGCATGGCTGACCTTTCGGAAACCGCCGTTGTGTTGCCTGACAATGCCGGTGCCGCCGAGTTGAGTGCCTACCTGACAATCCTTGGCCGCTTCGGTCAGTCAACGGGTTATCCGGCGACTGCGGTCACCGTCACTCAGGCCGCGCAAGTGGCGTCCGTCGCCGGTAAAGACTTGCTGGTCCTGGCCTCTGGCGATAACCAGCCGCTGCTCAAGCAATGGGCCAATCAATTGCCCATCGTTGCCAATGATGCTCAGCAGAGTTTCAAGCTTTCCAACCTGTCGTTCCGCCTGCGTGACTGGGTGAGCCCGGATCTGGAAGCCAATCAGCGTAATGCGCGCATGGCTCTGGCGTTCTCCGGCGAAAAACGCAGCTCTTACCTGACCGGCTTTGAATCGCCCCTGCAGAGTGGTCGCAGCGTCGTGGTGATTTCCAGCGGCACGCCGGAGACCTTGCAGGACGTCACCAATGCGGTGACTGGCGGTGAGGACTACACCCAGGCGATTCAAGGCAGCCTGGTGCTGGTACACGGTAAAACCGTCGAGCCGTTACTGGCCGAGGAACTGTATCACGTAGGCACCCTGGGCTTCTTCAAGGACCTGCAATGGCAGTTGTCGCGCAATGTGCTGCTGATGATGGTTGTATCTGCTTTTGGTATTACGTTGCTGACCCTGCTGTCTTACCTGGCACTGCGTGCCCGTGCTCGTGAACGGGTCGAAGGCTGATGTTTTTCATCTCGAGCCGTCGCCTGCCTGTTGGCGCCGCCACATTGGATGTGGATGCAGATTCTTGTAGGAGTGAGCTTGCTCGCGATGGCGGCAGGGCAGATAACAATTTTTCTGATGACACACCGTATCGCGAGCAAGCTCACTCCTACAGAAAAATGCAGCAAATTCAGAAAAGCATTCGTGCTCTCGCTCTGGGAATGTCGATGCTGCTACCTACGCTGGCCCAGGCCCAGGCACGTACTTGCGAAGTCACAACCTGGCCGTTGTGGCAAACCTTCGATAAACACTTCGTGCAGGCCGATGGCCGTGTGCTGGACGCCAGCACCCCACAGCTAAACAGCTCCTCCGAAGGCATGTCCTACAGCATGTTCTTTGCCCTGGTCGCTAATGATCGGGCAAGTTTTGATCTGTTGTGGCACTGGGCGCAGAACAATCTGGCGGCTGGCGATATCAGCACGCATCTGCCTGCATGGCTCTGGGGCAGGGACGATGCGGGCGCGTGGCGCGTGCTGGACGACAATTCGGCATCCGACGCTGATTTGTGGTTTGCCTACGCGCTGCTCGAAGCCGGGCGTCTTTGGGAAAACGACGAATACACCGAGGCTGCCCGCAAGATTCTGCACAACGTGGTCACTCAGGAAGTCGCCGATCTACCCGGTCTGGGCAAAATGCTCTTGCCGGGTTTTCGCGGTTTCGTGAAGCCTGATCAATGGATGCTCAACCCCAGCTATATGCCGATCCCGTTGCTAAGGCGTTTTGCCGAGTTCGACCGCAGCGGTCCGTGGGCTGAAATTGCCGCCAACACCGCGACCCTGATCAAGGCCGTCAGCCACAAGGGCTTTGTGGCTGACTGGGTCAGCTATCGCGCCACCGGGCCGGGCAAGGGCGAGTTCATTGTCGACCCGATCAAGGGCGAGCAGGGCAGCTACGACGCTATTCGCGTTTACTTGTGGGCGGGCATTACGCCGAGCAAGGATCCGCTGGCAGCGCCCATTCTGAAGCACCTCCGCGGCATGCAGCGCGCCATCGCAGCCAATGGCGTACCTCCCGAAAAAGTCCAGGTCAGCAGTGCAAAACTCAGCGGCGACGGCCCTTGGGGTTTCTCCGCAGCGCTGCTGCCATACCTCGATGCGCTGGATGAAGATTCTGAACGCGACCGGCAGGCCAAACGCGTGCAGACATTCATGGCGCAAAGCCTCACGCCTGAGGCCGTCAAGATCGCGCAACCGCCGTATTACCACTTCGTGCTGGGTCTGTTTGCCCTCGGTCACATGGATCAGCGCTACCACTTTCTCGACGACGGAAAGTTACAGACTTTCTGGGAGAAGACATGCTCTCGCACCGCCACGCAGTAATCTCAGGGGTGTTCGCCGCCCTGCTCAGCAGCAACAGTTTTGCCGCACTCGACAGTGCCGGGCAGGCCTTGCTGCAGCAGGGACGTTACTGGCAAGAGCATAACGACACAGCCCGGGCGACCGAGGTATGGAACAAGCTATTGCTGATCGATCCTCAGCAGGCTGATGCATTGCATGGTCTAGGGATGCTTGGCGTTACCACCAAGCGCCCGGCTCAGGCCGAGCAGTATTTACAGCTCATGCGCAAGTTTCATCCTGATGCACCGTTGACCCTGCAACTGGAGCAGGCGATCAACCTGCAAGGCGATTCCAACGAGCAACTGCTGGACCAAATCCAGATGGCTATGGCCTCTGACGAGCAGGACAAGGCGATCAGCTTGTACCGTCAGTTGTTCGCCGGCAAACCGCCGCAGGGTGAACTGGGTTTGAGGTATTACTCGTACCTCGGCTATTCGAAAGATGGCCAGAAAGAGGCGCGTCAGGGCCTGGAACGTCTACTGCAACAAACGCCCAATAACCCGCGTATCAAACTCGCTCTTGCAAGAATCCTGACGCTGGACGAGTCGACCCGCATCGAAGGCATTCGGCGCCTGGCACAGTTGTCCACTGTGCAGGAGCTTGGCGGTGAAGCGACCGAGAGCTGGCGTCAGGCGTTGCTTTGGATGGGCTCGGCAGGTGCTGTTGAAGGGCCGTTGTACGAGAGTTATCTCAAGGCCTACCCGGATGACAGTGAAGTTCGCGAGCACTTGAACACGCTGCGCAGCGAAGGTGTGGCTGCAGAGAACTCCAATCTGAGCAGAGCTTTCAAAGCGCTGCAGGACAACCAGTTAGGTGTGGCAGAACAGGCATTTCTGACACGTCTCAAAGACGAGCCTCAAGACAGCGATGCGCTGGGTGGCCTGGGTCTGGTGCGTCAAAAACAAGGGCGTACCAGCGACGCCAATGAACTGCTCAAACGCGCTGCGGCCAGTGGAAAGAATACCCGCTGGCAAGCCGCGCTGGACAGCAATCGCTACTGGGATCTGCTGACTCAGGCCAGCCGTGCGCGAGCCGAACAGGATTTGCAGGGCGCACGTCGTTTGCTGCAACAGGCCATCGCCAGCAAACCGCGTCAGGTTGAAGGTTATGTGGCGCTGGGCGGTGTTCAGGCCGACCTGGACCAACTGGACAGCGCCGAAGCCAGTTATCGCCAGGCCCTGACGCTGGACGCTGATAATCCTGATGCGCTGGCTGGGCTGGTCACTGTTCTGTCGCAGGGCGGCAAGGCCAGCCAGGGGCTGCGTTTAATCGAGGGGCTCAACGCTGATCAGCAAAAGCGCATTGGCGATTTGCGTCCGCTACGTGCTGCCGTTGCCGTAGGCCAGGCGAAAAACGCCGAGCGCTCGGGCGACCTCAAGGGCGCCGTTGCTGCCCAGCAGGACGCGGTGCGTAATGACCCGCAAGACCCTTGGGTGAGCTTCGATCTGGCACGTCTGTATGTGTTGACTGATGCGCCGGACAAGGCGCGTCAGACCGTGGCGGAACTGGTCAAAACCAATCCGCAAAAGCCCGAAGCGTTGTACGTCAGTGCGCTGATTTCGAGCCAGCTTGGCGAATGGTCAGCAGCGCAAACTACGCTGGATCGTATACCTGCCGGACAACGTTCATCGGCCATGCAGCAACTGGCCAGGGACGTGCAAGTGCAGGCGCTGATCAGTCAGGCTTCGACGCTGACCAAACAGGGTAATCGTGCCCAGGCATTGAGTGTGCTCCGCCAGGCTGAACTCAACGTCGGCGGTAAGCCCGATCTGCTCGGCGCGGTCGCTGCCGGTTTTGCCGATGCGGGTGATACCGATCACGGTCTGGCGATCTTGCGCAGTGCCATTGCACAAAGCAGCTCTCCGTCTCCGGCGCTGCAACTGGCCTATGCCGGGATCCTGCTGAAGACCGGTGATGATGTGCAGGTGAACCAGATCCTGCGTGACCTGCGGAACCAGAAACTGCAGGCATCCGAACAGCGTAGCTACGACGATTTGCTGTTCCTGTACACCGTGCGTCAAGCCGATCTGCTACGCGAGAAGGGCGATCTGGTCGCCGCTTATGACACGCTGGCTCCTGCCCTCGCGCAACGGCCTGATGACTCGCTGGCCGTTGCTTCGTTGGCGCGTATGTTCCTCGCCAACAACGATGCCAAAAAAGCTATCGAGCTTTACAAACCGCTGCTGGCGAAAAAGCCTCAGGACCCGGAACTGCAAATCGGTATGGCGCAGGCCCTGAACAAGTCCGGTGATTATCGCGGTGCAGAAGCCGCCATCGATAAAGCGTTGGCGCTGGCCCCGAACAACCCACAGATCCTGGCCACAGCAGCGAGCTTGTACCGCGCGCAAGGCAAGAACGCCAAGGCGTCTGAGCTGTATAGCCGTGCGCTGGCGTTGCAGGAACCGGTGAAGAAGGCGGATGCCAACCCGTTCGCGGGCGTAGTAGCCGCCAACCCCTTTGTGGGCGCTCGCGGTCAACGCAGCGAATCGCGCCTGAGCGAAAGCAGCATCAATCAGATTCCCGAGCCTGCTGAAGTACAGGTCGCCTCGGCTGAAGAAACGGCTGCTGCGCCGGTGGCATCCAATGGCCGTACGTTCAATCAGACGGCTGCCTATTCGCAGCTGTCGCCTCGCACTGATGGCAATGGTCGGATCTTGCCGGGTAAAAGCACGGCAGACTCGCCCGACCCGCGTCAGTCGATGCAGCGTGCGCTGGATCAGATCCAGCAAGAACGTAGCCCACGCGTAACGCAGGGCGTCACGTATCGCGGCAACGACAGCGAGTCCGGTCTGAGCAAAATGACCGAAGTACAAGCGCCACTGGAAATCAGCTGGCCGCTGGACGACAACCGCATTGCCTTGCGTGTCACGCCGGTCTGGCTGAATGCCGGGAGTGTGGGTTCCGATTCGGAAAACCGCTTCGGCAGTGGTCCTGCGATTCCTGGCGCTCAGTTGACTTCAGGTCTTAGCGCTACCGATGCCGCCAACTTGCAAACGGCTCTGAATGCCAGCCCTGGCAGCGCAGTGCTGAACTCGCTGGCGGGCTCCACAGGTGGCTCGATTGGTCGTCAGCAAGACAATGGTATCGGCCTGGCCCTAGCCTATGAAAACCCGTCGCTGGGCTTGAAAACCGATCTGGGCACCAGCCCGATGGGCTTCCTCTACAGCACCGTAGTTGGTGGCATCAGCCTGGATCGTTCGTTTACCGATGGCAGTGATTTCCGTTATGGCATCAGCCTGTCGCGGCGTTCGGTCACCGACAGCCTGGCATCTTTTGCAGGTGCTGAGGATCGTCGCAGTGGCTTGAAATGGGGCGGCGTAACCGCCAATGGCGGGCGTCTGCAGCTGGGTTATGACGACGGTGATGTCGGTGCATATGGTTACGGCTCGGTGCACAAACTGGTGGGCAACAACGTTGAGTCCAACAGCCGTCTGGAAGGCGGTACCGGGGTTTACTGGTATCTGCAAAACAACGACAGCAAGCAGTTGACCGCAGGCCTGAGCCTGACTGGCATCAGCTACGACAAGAACCAGAGCAACTTCACCTACGGCAACGGCGGCTACTTCAGCCCGCAGAACTTCTTCGCCATTGGTGTGCCGGTGAGCTGGTCGCAACGTACGGATCGTTTGAGCTATTCCCTGCGCGGGTCGGTCGGCCTGCAACACATCGAGCAGGACGCTGCGCCGTACTTCCCGAACGACAACGCTTTGCAGGCCGCGCTGGAGCAGGTCTCGCAGGTCTACGCCGCGTCCGGTATCAGCGTGCCGACTCAATACAGCGGACAGAACAAAACCGGGGTTGGCTACAACTTCGGCGCCAATGCCGAATACCGCTTCGGCAGTAACTTCTTTATGGGCGGTAACTTCGGCATCGATAACGCACGTGACTACAAACAGTTCACCGGTGGTTTGTACCTGCGCTACATGTTCGATGACTTCAACGGCCAGATGGCCTTGCCGGTCAGCCCTTACCGTTCCCCTTATTCCAATTAAGCGACAGGAGATTCACCGTGGCAGCATCGATTCTGGCAGGCATGACGATCTTGATGATCGGCGACAGTCATCTGGCAACGCCTGATTACCTGATTTCCACTTTGCATGATGACCTGGTCCAGCAGGGCGCAAAAGTCCACACCCTGGGCGTCTGTGGTTCCAACGCCGGTGACTGGCTCAAAGTCACTCCGGGCACCTGTGGCGGCGCCGAGCGTCGTGGCACTGAAAAAGCCGTGGTGCTGGGCGGCAAGGCTGCGACCCAACCGATCAGCGAATTGCTGGCCAGCGACAAACCGGATCTGGTGCTGATCGTCTTGGGCGACACCATGGCCAGCTACCCGAAACCGGCTTTTCCGAAGGCCTGGTTGTGGCAGCAAACCACTGCGTTCACCAAAGCTATCGCAGCCACCGGCACCCAGTGCGTGTGGGTCGGCCCGAACTGGGGGACTGAAGGCGGCAAGTACGGCAAGACTTTTGCCCGCGTTGAAATGATGTCCAAGTTCCTCGCCAGCAACGTTGCGCCGTGCAGCTACATCGATTCGCTCGCCTTCTCCAAGCCAGGCCAGTGGGCCACAGTCGATGGTCAGCATTTGACCTCGCAAGGTTACAAAACCTGGAGCGAAGACATCAGCAAAGCCCTGCTAGCAGCGCCGGCCTTGAAGGACGCTAAAAAATGATCAAGCCACTGACTGCATTTCTGGCTGTTCCTGCGCTTGCTCTGAGCAGTCTGGCCAGCGCTGAAATCGCGCTGTACCCGAGCGGACCTGCCGAGGACTCGGCCTTCATCCGCTTCATCAATGCCGCGCCTGCGCCGCTGCAGGTCACTGCGCAGGAAGGGGCTGCGCCTTTGCAACTGGACGCCGCAAAACCCGCATCGGCGTTTTTCCCGGTTCAGGCCAGTAGCCCTATCAAAGGCACCCTGGCCAGTGGTGCGCAAAAAATACCGCTGACACTGAGTGTTGAACCGGGCGAATTCGCCACTGTGGTTGCGATTGCTGACGGCGCCAAAGGCGTGAAGCAAGTTGCGGTGCGTGAGCAGCCGGATGACTTCAACGGCCTCAAGGCGTCGCTGGCTTTTTTCAGCCTTGATGCCAGCTGTGCCGATGCGAGCCTGCGTCCTGCCGGGCGTACCGCCGATCTGTTCAAAGCTGTGCCGGAAGGCACCCTGCAACGACGTTCGATCAACCCGGTGAGCCTTTCGGTGCAACTGGTGTGTGCCAACGCCAATGTCGGTTCACCGCTGGCACTGGGTGAGCTTAAAGCAGGCGAGCGTTACAGCGTGTTGTTGGTGCCTTCGGCCAACGGCCCACAACTATTGTCGGCCACGGACGCTTTGGCCCACTGATCGGATTGCGCATTCGCCATGGTTTTCGCCTCACTCGAGTTCCTGACGTTATTCCTGCCAGCCTTCTTGCTGGTGTATTCGCTGGCCAGACCGGCCTGGCGTAACGTCATCCTGCTGATTGGCAGTTGGTTGTTCTACGGCTGGCTGAGTCCGTTGTTCCTGTCCTTGCACATCGTGCTGACCATCGTCGCCTTTGTTGGCGGTTTACTGGTTGACCGTGCGCAAGAAGGATCACGCGGGCGCATGCGTCTGTTGATCGGCTTTATCGTCCTCAACACGGCGGTGCTCTGCTGGTACAAGTACGCCAATATTGTGGCCGGAACCTGGAGTGAGCTGATCACCTATTACGGCGCGATGCCCCTTGAGTGGCAGCGCGTGGCGTTACCCGCCGGGCTGTCGTTCATCGTGTTGCAGGCGATTTCCTATCTGGTGGATGTGCATCGGCATACCGTGCCGGTAGAGCGCAGCTTCATTAACTACGCGACCTACATTTCCATGTTTGGTCACTCCATCGCCGGGCCGATCATTCGCTATGACTGGGTTCGTCGAGAGCTGAGCGAGCGTTATTTCGACTGGCAGAATTTCTCCCTCGGTGCGCGCCGTTTCATGATCGGCATGTGCATGAAGGTGCTGGTGGCTGATACGTTGTCGCCGCTGGTAGACGTGGCGTTCCATCTGGAAAATCCGTCGTTTGTCGACGCCTGGATCGGTTGCCTGGCCTATTCGCTGCAGCTGTTTTTCGACTTCGCCGGTTACAGCGCCATGGCCATCGGTCTGGGCCTGATGCTGGGCTTCCACTTTCCGGAAAACTTCAACCGGCCGTATCTGGCCATTAGCATTCAAGACTTCTGGCGGCGCTGGCATTTGTCGTTGTCCAGCTGGCTGCGTGATTACCTGTACATCGGCCTGGGCGGCAACCGTAACGGCGTCTGGAAAACCTATCGCAATCTGTTCCTGACCATGGCCATCGCGGGCTTGTGGCACGGCGGCGACAGCTGGAATTACCTGCTGTGGGGTTCAGCACACGGCATTGCTTTGTGTGTCGACCGCGCCTGGTCGCGTTCGAGCCTGCCGCGCATTCCAGCGCTGCTTTCGCACACCTTGACGTTGCTGTTCGTGTGCCTGGCCTGGACGCTGTTCCGCGCACCGGACTTCCATTCGGCAATGAACATGTACGCCGGTCAATTCGGTCTGCATGGCATGGCTTTGGGGGATGCGCTGGCCGTGACTCTGCGTCCCGTACACGGCCTGGCGGCATTGCTGGGCGTGTTCTGCATCGTCGCGCCATTGCTGCAAAAACGTTGTGAACAACGATTCGGAGGCAGCGCGCTCTTTGCCCTGACTGCCGCCCTTTGGCCCGTGGCCGGTTTCATGCTGTCGTTCGCTCTGATCGCCAGCCGCGAAGCCGTACCCTTTCTGTACTTCCAATTCTGATGACTACGCCAAAGATCGTTTCGCCCAAGATCCCGGTAACACCCGTACCGCCTAGCGAGCTCGCCACCCGGATCAGCCCGGTGGCGGGTTTTACGCTCGCAGCTTTCATGGCCGTTGGCCTGTTGTCCTGCGCATGGCTTTTCTGGAATGGCAAAGTCGAATTGTTGCCGCCCAACGTCACCACTGATGAAGTGCTGCATGGCGATGTCACTCACAAAATCGCCAAGCAGCTCTCCGGCGCCACTTTGGCGCAACAAGCTGCCAACCTGGAACGCGCTGCCAGCTGGCTGGTGTTCAACGACACGGGGCCGCGTGTACGTCAGGGTTGTCCAGGCTGGTTGTTCATTGCTGATGAGCTGAAAATCAACCGCCATGCCCAAGCGAATGCCGATGCCAAAGCTCAAGCCGTCATCGACCTGCAGCAGCGGTTGGCCAAGCGTGGTGTGAAATTGCTGGTGGCGGTTGTGCCGGATAAAAGCCGGATTGCTACCGAGCAACTGTGCGGTGTGAGTCGCCCGGCACAACTGCGTGACCGGGTTTCCAGCTGGACCGCTGCGTTGCACAGCAAAGGCGTCAACGCGCTGGACCTCACGTCGACCCTGCAACCGATTGGCGCCAAAGCCTATCTGCGTACCGACACACACTGGAGCGAGACCGGTGCCGACGCTGCTGCCAAGGCGGTCGCAGCCCAAGTCCAGGCTTCAGGTATGCAAGCCACGCCGCAAAAAAACTTCGACGTACGCAACGCGCCACCGGCCCCGCGTCCTGGCGACCTGGTGCGTCTGGCCGGGATCGACTGGCTGCCCGTTTCATTGCAGCCGACTCCAGAAAGCGTCGCCGCCAGTGAAATCACCGAGCGAGCTCAAACCGTGCAGAACGGCGGTGACAACCTCGACGACCTGTTCGGGGATGACAATCTGCCTAACGTCGCCCTGATCGGCACTTCGTTCTCGCGCAACTCCAATTTCGCGGGCTTTCTGCAGTTGGCCCTGGGAGCACCGATTGGTAACTTCGGTAAGGACGGTGGGGAGTTCTCCGGTGCCGCCAATGTCTATTTCGACAGCCCGGCCTTCAAGCAGACTCCGCCTCAATTGCTGATCTGGGAAATTCCGGAGCGTGATTTGCAGACGCCGTATGAGGTCATCAAGAGCGGGTTGTAGGCGCCTCGCGATAAACGATGGCACGGTTTGCCAGACAAACCTGCGGGAGCGGATTCATCCGGGAAGGCGGTATTTCAGGCGCTACATCTGCGGCGTATGGACTGGCCTCTTCGCGAATGAATTCGCTCCCACCGTTGCAGCGCGGTGGATTGGCTCGTCGCTTTCGGGTAGGAGGCAACTTGTTGGCGAGGCGGTGTGTCAGCGACATATTTCGCGAACAAGTTCGCTCCTACCGGGATGGGTTTACAGGTCTGCGCGGTCTCGTGCCCTCTATATTGCATGGCAGCGCCGTCGCCCGATTCTGTCCAAATGGTCAATATTTAGCCCGTCGGTCGTTTTAATCCGTGCTTTATACGTGGGTATGATTTCAGGAACGTGCCGGGCTGGTTACCGTGCAGGCCATGAGTGCGCAGATCATCGGCACTTCTACTCATTGGTATTGAAGGTAACTGGTTTGGCTAAATCCCCGGTGATCGCGGTCGTCGACGACGACACTGCTGTCCGCACTGGCCTTGATAGTCTTGTTCGCTCCTTGGGTTTCGTCGCCTGCCTGTTTGCTTCGGCCGAGGAGTTCCTGATTTCCCCTTGCCTGAAAAAAGCAGATTGCCTCATTACCGATGTGCAAATGCCTGGCATGAGCGGCGTTGAACTGCACGAGCAACTGAACCGTCAGGGTGTGCAGATCCCGACCATCTTCATCACTGCCTTCCCTGAAGAGTCCGTGCGCAAACGCGCCATGACCGGCAGTGCCGTCGGTTTCTTTGGCAAGCCCTTCAATGCCACCGTGCTGATTGACTGCATCGAATCGGTCCTGCCTGTGGTTTGATTCTCCCGACAAAATGACGTGCAGCAGCGCCCTCGGTGTCCATGGCACCGCGCCGTTTGTGGGAGCAGGGCTTGCCCGCGATGCATGAGACGCAGCTAGAAGCCATACCGCGTTATCGTTGATGCCAACAGCGTGGATCGCCACCCGGTCGTTCCTGCAGAGGACTTCACTCCCCCAAAAACATCCTGCACCGCGAGCGCAGCCAGCGCCCGGCCGGGTCATTGTTTGCCTGGACGCCCCAGCTCATGACCAGATCGAAATCCATCGCGGGCAAAGGCAAGGGATCGCTGCGCAGCCCACCCTGAGCAACCATCGCCTGCGCCACATAATCGGGCACCAGAGCGAGCATGTCTGTTTGAGCCAGCAACGCAGGCAGAACATTGAATTGCGAGACGGATAGCAGCACTTTGCGCTGTAACCCGGCGTCTCTCAGTGTCTGATCGATATCCCGGTCCATATTCGATGCAAAAGACACCCGTGCGTGCGGGCGGCGGCACAGTTCGCTCAGGCACACCTGATCAGGCATTGTGTCGGTGCGCAATACGACCGGGCGTACCCGTCGTAGTGATGCGCGATGATGAGTGGCATCAGATGCGGTGCTGAGGCCAATACTCAAGCTGACTTCGCCGGACGCCAGCAACGCTGGCATCTGCTCGGGATCGGCCCGCACTACGGTCAGCGAAACACCCGGCGCTTCAACCCGCAGGCGACGCAACAGCATGGGCAGCAGCGCATACTCGACGTCGCTGGACACGGCCAGTCGAATGGACGCCTCGCAGGTGGCGGCGATAAACGCGGCAGGTTTACTGAGCGACGAGAATACCCCGTGCATGTGCTCAAAAGCACCCAGACCCAGCAGCGGATTGTGGTCATTGCCCGTCACGTCATATCTGTTCATCGCATTTGCTACCTGGGCCGAAGCCATTGTGCATGGACTGATCGATAGAGCCGGTTCCATGAACACTCAGAAGCTGAATCCGGCATGCAATTACTTTAAGTAAAGTAAGTAATAAATGCGCTTGTACATGAGGGGCAACATCTAATGCATGAGTTCAGATTTTTATACGTGAGTTTAATCACGGCTTAACTACGTAACGATTAGTGCACCCTGGAATTCACGGCGTTTTCAATATGTTCAAGCATGGTTTTACCGCAGAATGGTTTGGTCAGGAAGGCCTTGGCCCCGGCATCCAATGCGCGTTTTTCGATGGGCTTTTCCGGGAAGGCAGTGATGAAAATGATCGGGATCTGACTGCCCTGTTCATTAAGTCTGTCCTGCAGCTCCAGGCCGCTCATGTCAGGCATCTGCACGTCAGTAATCAAGCAGGCGCTGCTGGCCCGCGAGGCCGAGCCGAGGAACTCCAGAGGGGATGAAAACAAGGCCGAGTGGTAGCCGACAGAGCGCACAAGACTGTCGATCGCGATTCGAACGGATTCGTCATCGTCGACGATTGAAATGGTCAGTGGAATAGACATGCCGCATTACCTGATGGAAATCGAGAATGAAGTTAACGAATGTCTCGATTTAATAACTTAACGATACGCGGTATTGCGGCAATTCAACATCATACGGGTGTATAGAAACTTAGGGTTATTGGTATCAGTGTGGATACATTGGAGTGGTGGGTTTTGCCACGGCCCTCGTTATGCCCGCTGTCCTGAAACTGTAGGACCGGCTTTAGCCGGGAGGGCGTCAGCACATTCGCTTTATCAAGTGCGTCTGAAAGATCGCCCTCCCGGCGAAAGCCGGTCCTACGGCTAGCATGAAAAGGCTATTTCCCCAGCTCCAGCGCCTCGGCCATGCGCACCAGCTCAGCAAACGACTTGGCGTTCATCTTTTTCATTGCGTGGCCGCGATGGATCTTGACGGTGATTTCGCTCAGGCCGATTTCTCCAGCGATCTGCTTGTTCATCAACCCCGAGGCCGCGAGGCCCATGATCTCTTTCTCCCGGGCTGTCAGAGTTTCAAAGCGCGCGCGGATTTCATTGGCGTTCTTGTTGGCCTGGCGTCCGTTCTTGTCTTTCTCCAGCGCCGAGGTCACCGCGTCCAGCAAGTCCTGCTCGCGGAAGGGTTTCGCCAGAAAGTCCACCGCCCCGGCCTTCATCGCCCGGACAGTCATGGCGATATCGCCGTGGCCAGTCATGAACACGATGGGCAGGTTGACGTTGGCGCGTACCAGTTCGTTCTGGAAGTCGAGGCCGCTGGTCCCTTGCAGACGAACATCGAGCACCAGACAACTCGGCACATCGGGCCGCTGAAACTGAGTGAAGTCTGCCACCGAAGGAAACGTCTCGACCCGCAGGCCTATAGAGCGCAGCAGGCTGCTCAAGGCATCACGCAGGGCAGCGTCGTCATCGACAATGAACACGATCGGATCGTGGCTGACTTTGACCGCACTTCTGTTCATCGGGTGATCGTCATTCATCGTCTGTTTCTTCTTGTTGGGGGAGGGCGAAGAGCAGCGCGGCCCCTGCGCCAGGTTGGCTCTGGGCCCAGATCCGACCGCCGTGCGCCTCGATAATCGAGCGACAGATCGACAACCCCATACCCATGCCTTCAGGTTTTGTGGTGAAAAAAGCGTTGAACAAACGACCCATGTCATCCGGCTGAATTCCCGGACCGCTGTCACGCACTTCTATGACGACTTCGTTTTGCGACTCATGGCTTAAACGCAGGCTCATTTTGCGCGACGAACCATGATGACCACTCATGGCCTGCATGCCATTGATCAGCAAGTTGATCAGCACTTGCTGCAACTGAATACGGTCGCCCATCACACAGGGCGCGTCACTGGCGATCTCTTGCACCAGCTCAACCCGGGCTCGCTGGATTTCACGGGCAACCAGGCTCACAGATTCTTCTATTACTTCCCGCAAGTCCACTGGCGCCCGTTGTGGATCGGCTTTGCGAGACAGGGCGCGAATACGACGGATCACTTCGCTGGCCCTGAAGGTTTCGCTGAGGATGCGCTCCAGCGCCTGAGCTGCTTCATTGATATCCGGCTCTCGGCGATTGAGCCAGCGTAGCGAAGCCTCAGCGTTGGTCGTGACCGCGGCCAATGGCTGATTCACTTCATGAGCAATCGATGCGGCCAGCTCGCCAAGGGTTGTAACGCGGGTCACGTGCGCCAGCTCGGTTTGCGAGCGGTGCAGCGCTTCCTCGGCTTGCTTGGCGGCCGTTACGTCCATCAACGCTCCGACGTATTCGCAATGACCATCCTGATCGTGGGTCAGGTGCGCAAGCATGTGCAGGTATTTAATGCGCCCGTCAGGCATGAGCAGACGGTGTTCGACGCTCAGGTCCGGCGTCAGGTCCCGGGCCTTGGCAATGGCGTCCACCACCAGTAGCAAGTCATCGGGATGAGTTCTTTGCAGGACCCGATCAATGGACGCGTGAGAGCCCGCTTCGTACTCGAAGATCCGCTGGGTCTCTTCCGACCAGTGCATCTCCAGATCCGGAACACGGAAACCAACACTGCCAGTGCGGCTCAAGCGCTGAGCATCAATCAGAAACGCTTCACTGCGACGCAATGCTTGATGCGCTTCGGCGAGCAGACAGACCTGCTCCTGCAACCGGTCATTGACCGCTTTGTTGCTGCGCGCCAGCACCGTCGTGATGCCTATTGCAGCAATGCTCACCAGACAGCGGGCAACGGCAGGCAACTCGGCGTCCTGGCCGTGAGTCAGCAGAAAGGAAATGATCGTCAGCGACAGGCAACTCAGGGCAACGATCGTCAAACCGTGTCGACTGAAGATATTCACCGACAACAAAATAACCGCGACATAGAGCACCGCCACCGCGACGTCCAGCGACGTCACCGTATCGATGATAAACACCACCGTGGTAATGGCGACCGCGACCAGACGAAGCAAAAACGATGAGGACCGGGCGTTGAGCCCTGAGCCGGTGTGCCCGGCAGACAACGTAACGGGTGTATTCATACTGAACGCATCATGCCCTTGAACGCTGCCCGACATCGCACTGAACAGCATCTGATCCTTGAATGGGCGCAGCGGTGCAAACGACAACGACCGTGTGCCAGTGTGGCAAGGATTCTAAGGGCCGACTGTGAAAGAGCCTATAGCCAGAATGGTTATTTTTGGTACGTTTGTGCTTTTGGTTGCGATGGGGCGGGGGGTAACGATGCATGAAGGTCACGATAGAACTCAATTACGCTCACGAATGCTGTTTCGTTGGCGAGTTAATTGCAGAATTATCAGGCACTGCCGATGTATGAATAGATGAGCACGGATATTGATTGTTTGTAAGCGAGTGAACGTAATTATTTGACGCCAGTTAAATGCTCTAAACGGTTGTTTAATAAGACATGTGTTAACCACTCGCTTATGAAATGAAACCCGCTGATACTTGCGCCAGAACTCTTTTGCAGTGAGAAGCAATGCAATGCCGATGATTCCCTTGGTGATTTGCGACGACTCCAACATGGCCCGCAAGCAGTTGCTGAGGGCGTTGCCTGCGGAGTGGGGCGTGTCGGTTACGCAGGCGACCAATGGGCTCGAAGGCCTCGATGCGGTGCGTCGTGGCTTGGGCGAGGTCATGTTGCTGGACCTGACCATGCCGGTCATGGACGGCTATCAGACGCTTGCCGCCATTCGCGCTGAAAACCTCGACGCCAAGATCATTGTTGTTTCCGGGGACGTTCAGGACGAAGCCGTGCGGCGGGTCATGGAGTTGGGCGCACTGGCGTTCATCAAAAAGCCGGCTGACCCCGATGAGCTGAAGCAGACGCTGACCCGGCTGGGTCTGCTGGGCGAGCCTGCTCCGGTCCCGACTATTGCGCCCGCCATGACCGGCGCGATCATCAGTTTTCAGGACGCGTTTCGCGAAACCATCAACGTCGCCATGGGTCGCGCCGCAGCCCTGCTGGCCAAGGTGTTGGGCGTGTTCGTGCAGTTGCCGGTGCCAACCGTCAACATGTTCGAGGTCGGTGAGTTGCACATGGCGTTGGCGGACGCGCACAGCAGTGACCGGTTGACCGCAATCTGCCAGGGCTACATCGGTGGCGGCATCGCGGGCGAAGCGCTGTTGATCTTCCATGACTCGGACATCGCCGACATGGGCTCGCTGATGCACCGCGACTCGGCGGACTACACCGACGAGGAAATGCTCCTCGATCTGTCCACGATCCTGATTGGTGCGTGTCTGAGCGGGATTGCCGAGCAGATCGACGTGGAATTCTCCCAAGGGCACCCGCAGATGCTGGGTTCACAGGTGGGCATTGACCAACTGATCAGTATCAATCAGGCACGCTGGCAGAAAACCCTGGCCGTTGAGCTCAGCTACAGCGTTGAGGGGCATAGCATCAACTTCGACTTGCTGATGTTGTTCACCGAAGATTCGGTCGATCGCCTGACGAAAAAACTCGCGTACTTGATGAGCTGACCCATGAGCAATCAGATCGATATCAAAGAGCTTCATTGGCTGCTGACCGTCACCCAGAACATCGACGTCGGTATTGTGGTACTCGACCGCGATTATCGTGTGCAGGTCTGGAACACCTTCATGGAGAACCGCTCTGGCGTGGTGCCTTATGACGCTGCCGGGCAGTCGATCTTCAAGTTGTTCCCGGAGCTCAATCCTAAGTGGTTCAGCAAAAAAGTCGACAACGTGATTACCCTGGGCACGCCTGCGTTCACCATATGGGAGCAGCGGCCTTATCTGGTGCGGTTCAAGAACTACCAGCCGATCACTGGCCGCGAAGACTTCATGTACCAGAACACCACGATGTTCCCGCTGCGCTCGACCAACAGCGAGATCACCCACATCTGCCTGGTGATCTACGACGTGACGGATGTGGCCACTAACCGCCATCTGCTGCAGACGGCCAACCACGAGTTGGCAAAGCTTTCCAGTACCGATCACCTTACCGGCCTGTTCAATCGTGGGCATTGGGAAGAGTTGCTCAAGCTGGAATACGCTCGGCACACGCGATACAGCGGCGTGTCCTCCCTGGTGATGTGCGATATCGATCACTTCAAACGGGTTAACGATGCGTTTGGCCATCAAGCGGGTGACAAGGTGATTCAACGCGTCGCTCAGGTCATGCGCAAGCATGTGCGTGATGCCGACATTGCCGGGCGTTATGGTGGCGAAGAATTCGCGGTGCTGCTGCCTGACACCAATAAAGCCGGTGCCAAAGTGTTCTGCGAGCGTTTACGCCTGGCGGTGGAAGCTGAGACCGTGCAGCACGAGGGTCATGCGATCAAGTGCACGATCAGCCTTGGCGTTGCCGACCTGTCCAAGCCGACCAGCGAATATAAAACCCTGATTGAATGGGCTGACCGGGCGCTTTATCTGTCGAAGAAAAACGGTCGCAATCAGGTGTCGGTGGACGAATAAGCCGCCGATTGCTGGTAGGATCGACGTTTTTCCGGCGACGATCACGGACATCATGCGACCACAATCCACACTCACAGTAACCCCTGTCGACCAGCCATTGATCGGGCGTGTGAGCCCGCCAGGCTCGAAATCCATCACCAACCGTGCGCTGTTGCTCGCAGGCCTGGCCAAAGGCACCAGTCGCCTGAGCGGTGCGCTTAAAAGTGACGACACGCGTGTGATGTCCGAAGCCTTGCGCCTGATGGGCGTGCAGGTTGACGAGCCGGATGACAGCACCTTCGTGGTCACCAGCAACGGCCAGTGGCTTGCACCTTCGCAAGCGCTGTTCCTGGGTAACGCAGGCACGGCTACGCGTTTTCTGACGGCAGCGCTGGCTAATTTCCAGGGTGACTTTGTCGTTGATGGCGATGAGTACATGCGCAAGCGTCCTATTGGTCCGCTGGTTGATGCTCTGCAGCGCATGGGCGTCGACGTCAGTTCGCCCACCGGCTGTCCGCCTGTGGCAATCAAGGGGCAGGGTGGTCTGGCTGCGGGACGTATCGAAATCGATGGCAACCTGTCCAGTCAGTACGTCTCTGCGCTGTTGATGGCTGGAGCCTGCGGCAAAGGCCCGATTGAAGTCGCGCTGACCGGCAGTGATATTGGCGCGCGCGGTTATGTCGACCTGACACTGGCGGCGATGAAAGCCTTTGGTGCTGAAGTCGAAGTTATCAGTGATACGGCGTGGAAAGTCTCGGCCACCGGCTACAAAGCCACTGATTTCCACATCGAGCCGGATGCGTCTGCAGCCACTTACCTGTGGGCCGCGCAGGCTATCACCGGCGGTAATATCGATCTGGGTGTTGCGACCGAAGATTTCACTCAGCCTGATGCCTTGGCCAGCCAGTTAATCGAGCGCTTCCCGAACATGCCGTCAGTGATTGACGGTTCGCAAATGCAGGATGCGATTCCAACCCTGGCCGTGCTCGCTGCGTTCAATAATCAGCCAGTGCGCTTCGTTGGCATCGCGAATCTACGGGTCAAGGAATGCGACCGTATTTCCGCGTTGTCCCATGGGCTGTGTGCGATTGCACCGGGGCTGGCGGTGGAAGAGGGTGACGACCTGATCGTTCACGCGAACCCGCAGTTGGCAGGCAGTACCGTGGACGCGTTGATCGACACCCACGCTGATCACCGCATTGCCATGTGCTTCGCGCTGGCCGGGCTGAAAATCGCAGGCATCCGGATTCAGGACCCTGATTGCGTCGGCAAGACCTACCCGGGTTACTGGGACGCGCTGCAATCGCTGGGGGTTCAGGTTCAGCGGCAGGATTGAGGCTGGATACGGCAACCATACTTTGCATCAGACTTTTTACTGTAGGAGTGAGCTTGCTCGCGATGGCGTCAGAACAGGCGATATCTTTATCGACTGACAGACTGAATCGCGAGCAAGGTGGAGCGCCACCCCGGTCGCTCCTACAGGTCCGGTGTTTGCTGCGTGACTGATGCATTTCAACCCCAGAGTTTGTGTTTTTTTGCAGAGCTGCACGTTCCAGTTGAACACTACGCCTCGAACAGATATTGAATCTTTCGCGCCACCTCCCATAAACAGCACGCTACGCCGTTGCCACGGTGCTTTCAGCCAATGCTGCTTTGCATCTCAGGCATCATGAATGCCTTCCTCATGTTCAGGACTCATTCATGGCGCTGCTCTACAAAGCTGATCCCGCACGGGGTGAACAGTGGAAAGCACTGTTTGCCGAACACGCTCCGGATATCGAGTGGCGCGCCTGGCCGGACATCGGCGATCCTCGGGACATCACATACCTTGCCGCCTGGCTTGCCCCGGATGATCTGCAAACCCTGCTGCCGAACTTGCAGGTGGTGTTTGCCTTGTCGGCAGGTGTCGACCAGCTGGATTTGAGTCGCCTGCCCGAGGCGTTGCCGGTGGTACGTTTGCTGGATCCCGGGATTGGCCGGGGCATGTGCGAGTACGCGTGCTTCGCCGTGTTGAGCTTGCACCGGGACATGCTGCGTTACCGACAGCAACAGCTTGAAGGCCACTGGCAGGCGCATCGTCTTGTGCCAGCGAACAAACGTCGCGTGGGCGTGATGGGGCTTGGGTTACAGGCGCAGCAGATTCTCGCCAGCTTGCAGAACTTTGGCTTTGAGTTATCGGGCTGGGCGCGCAGCGAGCACCAGATCGAGGGCGTCGTGTGCTATGCGGGCAGTGCAGAGTTGCCGACGTTTCTGAATCAGTGCGACATTTTGGTGTGCGTGCTGCCATTGACCGAACAAACCACGGGCATTCTGAACCGTGAACTGTTCGAGCAACTGCCCAAAGGGGCGGCCTTGGTGAACATGGGCAGGGGCGGGCATTTGATTGAACAGGATCTGCTGCAAGCCCTGCACAGCGGTCACGTCAGCGCGGCAGTGCTTGATGTGTTGCAACAGGAGCCTGCTGACCCTGAGCATCCATTCTGGAGTCACCCACAGATATTACTCACACCGCACATCGCGGCAATGACCCAGCCGGATAGCGCATTCCCCGGCCTGTTGGAAAACATCCGACGCTTCGAACGCGGCGAGCCGATGCTCGGGCAAGTGGATCGCGGGCAGGGTTACTAGTGCCCACAGATATCTGTGGAGCTCACGAGCAGCGCGAGGCAGCGATAGCGTTCTATCTGACACTCCGCTATCGCTGGCCTCGTAAACTCGGTGAGCTCCTACAGGTCTCAGGTTGATCAGTTCAGCGCACCAACGACCCCAGCAAACCCCCCAGAAACTTCTGCCCGGCAATCATCTGACTCACCTCGATGAACTCGTCCGGCTTGTGTGCCTGCTCGATGGAGCCAGGGCCGCAGACCACCACGGGTACGTTCAGGCGCTGAGCGAACAGGCCGCCTTCTGTGCCGTAGGACACTTTGACGCTGCCAGTGCCCGCAGGTGCAAACGCCTGCAGCATGCGCACGGCTTCGACGCTGGGATGAGTGTCCAGGCCGGGATATTCGTTCAGGGTTTCGATCTCGATGGCTGCTATGGTCGAAACCTTACGTGCTTCTCGAACGATTGCCTCCGCCTGTTCGCGCAACTGATCGAGAAACAGTTCCGGATCATCCGCATTGAGATTGCGCAGCTCGAAATCCAGCGTGCATAGATTCGGCACGATATTCAGCGCCTTGCCGCCATCGATCCTGCCGACGTGTACCGTGCTGTACGGAATGTCGTAGTCGGCATCCTGTGCGCCATGTTGTTGCAGTTGTTTTTGGCTGAGGCGCAATGAAGCAATGAAATCGCTGGCCAGATGAATCGCATTGACGGCCAGCGGCGCGAGAGAGGAGTGCGCTTCCTGACCACGACAGAACGTCCGGAACGAGCTTTTACCTTTGTGGCCCAGCGCGAACTGCATGTTGGTGGGTTCACCGACGATGCACAGAAAAGGGCGCTGAGGCGCAAGATGCAGAACGTCGAGCAGACGTCGCACACCGACGCAGCCGATCTCTTCGTCGTGGGACAACGCCAGTTGCAGCGGACGGGTCAGATTCAGGTCGGCTGCATCCAGCATGCTATCGATAGCCAATGCGATGAAGCCTTTCATGTCGCAACTGCCGCGACCGTAAATCCGCCCATCCCGCTCGGTAGCCTTGAACGGTGGCAGGGTCCATGCCTGCCCTGCGACCGGCACCACATCGGTGTGGCCTGAAAGCAAAATCCCTGGCTGATCGGTTGGTCCGGTGCTGGCGAACAGGTTGGCCTTGTGCCCGGTTTCATCCTTGACGATCAGCGCCTCGATGCCCTTGGTCGCCAGCAAATCCCGAACGTATTCAATCAGTGCCATGTTCGATTCAGAGGACACTGTATCGAATGCCAGCAGGCGGCTGAGTATCTCTCGTACACGCGGCTTCATGAGGCTTTGCTCTGTTGAGTATTAGCACTGGCGAAGCGGCGGATGTCGAAGGGCGCAATCGAGGTACTGGTGCTGCCGGTGCTGAGCAGTTCGGCCATCACATCACCCACGCCGGGACCCAGCTGAAAGCCATGGCCGCAGAAGCCGAAGGCGTAAAACAAACCGTCGACAGTGCCGCTACGGCCTATGACTGGTAATGAATCCGGCAGATAGCCTTCGATGCCGCTCCACACCCGAATGATGTTGAGGTTGGCGATGCCCGGCAGTAAACGCCGCATCTGCTGCAATTGATTGATGGTGCTGCGGGGCTCTACTGCGACCCGTTTGTTGACCATGTCCGGTTTGCTGCGAAAGCCGCCGCCAATGATGATATTGCCACGGGGGATCTGCCGGAAATAAATGACCTCTTCGGCGATTTTGGTATAGACGCCGATGACGGTCGGCAGCGCGTAGGGCACCGGTTCGGTGACGGCCATTTGCGGGCCGAAGGTGTCCAGCGGCACCGGCTCACCGAACTGCGCTGAAAGCTTTTGCCCCCAGGCTCCCGCGGTAATCAGCAATTGGTCGGCGCTGAACACGCGGCCGTCACTGGTCGTGACTTCAAACTGATTACCGACTTTCTGTACCTCGGTGACTTCAGTGCGTTCCTCAATCCGCGCACCGGCACGGATCGCTGCGCGGGCAAAAGCGGGCGCAGCCAGACGCGGATTGGCGTGCCCGTCGTGAGGGGCGTAAGACCCCCCTTTGACCACCGGGCCGAGAAATGGAAAACGCTGATGCAGTTCGCGGCCACTGTAGATACGCAGATCCAGTTCGCGGGCCTCGGGTGCTGCGGCATAAGCCTCCAGCTCGGCGATTTCATCCTCGCGATAGCAGACGCGCATGTGGCCGCTCGGCAGAAACTCCAGATCCTCGCCAATCAGTTCCGGCAGCCTGCCCCACAAGGCGCGGGAGCGGTTAGCCAGTTCCAGTTGACCGAGGAAACGACCCTGACGCCGCACGTTGCCGAAGTTAACGCCGCTGGCGTACTGGCCGATCATGTCGCGCTCAAGAAGGGTCACCGACTGGCCACGCTGGCGCAGGAAAAACGCGGTGGCCGAACCCATGAATCCGCCGCCGACAATCAGTACATCGGATTTTTGCTGTTTCATGACACGACCTCATCAGTGAGCATCGACAACGGCTTGATCGGTGCCTGACCTCGTTGACGGCCTACCAGCTCCACGGAGACGCCCGCCTCGGCGGCGATCACTTCTGCCCCGGCCTGCGAACAATAGCGCCCCTGGCAGCGGCCCATGCCGACCCGGCTGAAGGCTTTGGCGCGGTTGACTTCACAGGCACCTTTTTCCCGGACTACGCCACGTAGTTCGCCTGCGCTGATCATTTCGCAGCGGCAGATGATTGTTTCGTCTGGCAGCGATTTGGCTTGCGCCGATGGCCAGGGGAAGGCTTCGGCCAACCCGACCCGGAAGCGATCCATGACGGCCAACTGGCGCGTTTGCGTTTGCATCACGGTGATATCTACCGGGAGTTTCAGGTCTTGCAGAACGGCCAGTGCCGCGAGGCGACCGGCTTGCTCCGCGGCATCTGCGCCACGGATTTTCGCACCGTCGCCTGCGGCGTAAACACCACTGACTGAAGTACGTCCGACCTCATCGACATCCAGCAGCCACTGGCTGGAGACCTCGTCAAAACGCAGACGACAACCCGCCAGATCAGCCAGCTGAGTTTCCGGTCGTAGGTGATACCCCAGTGCCACGGCATCGCAGTCCAGATGTTGTGTGTTGCCTTTGCCGTCTTTGAAATGCACGCCGCTGACACCGCTTTGAGCGTCGCCCATTACCTGCGAAGGCTCGACACCCAGATGCACCGGCACCTTGGCGCTGCGCAGGCGCGCGAGTAATTTCATGCCTTCGAGCAGCACACCGGGGCGCGCCAGCAGCTTGGGCGTAGCCATGATCCGCTTGCTCAGCGGCGAGGTGTCCAGCACGGCAGCCACTTCTGCCCCGGCTTTCACGTATTGGCTGGCGACCAGGTACAGCAAGGGACCGCTGCCCATGAACACGACTTTGTGACCGATGGAAACGGATTGCGCCTTGAGTGCAATCTGCGCGCCGCCGAGGCTATAAGTCCCTGCCAGTTGCCAGCCCTTGATGGGCATCAGCCGGTCTGTGGCACCGGTGCAGAGAATCAGCGCGTCGTAGTTCAGTACGGAGTGCCGGCCCTGATGGACGCAGCACAACTGTCCTTGGCTGAGGTTCCAGACCAGTGTGTCGGGGCGGTAATCGATGTGCTCGCGCAGTCGGTCAAAGGTCTGGTGCAGATCCCGGGCCTTATCGGCTTCGGTGCCATACAGCGCCGCGTAATCGCGTTTGAAACCTTCGGGCTGACGGCGATAGATTTGCCCGCCGTCGCGACGGTTTTCATCGATCAGAATCGGTTTGATCCCCGCCGCAATCAACGTCTGAGCACAGCGCGTACCGGCTGGCCCGGCGCCTACAATCACTACCCGTGGAGTGGCCATGTCGCCTCCGGTTGTGTGGTGACGATATCCAGCCCTTCACGGGCTTCACTTGAGCAGGCGCGCAAACGCTCGCCGGAGCGGGTCCAGACCCAGCAGTCCTGGCAGGCGCCCATCAGGCAGAAACCGGCACGTCGGCCGGGATCGAATTCTGACTGGCGCAGCGATACGCCTTGGGTCAGCAGTGCGACCATCAAAGTATCGCCCTGCAGCGCTTCAATCGGTGCGCCGTCCACCACCAGGCTCACCGTGGCCCGGTCGCGCTCGCCCAGCCTTACAAAACGCCCTTTCATGCGTAGGCTCCCACGGTTATGTCTTCCAGATCCTGTTGGTTTTTGCGCAGCGCGTTGCTGTCCAGATGGCAGAGTACTTCACTGCCTCCGGCTATTTCACGACGGCCAGGCGCGGTGCGATTGCACAAGCCTTCGACGCGTTGCGGGCAGCGATTCAAAAAGGTACACAGCTGCGGCATGTTGATCGGCGGGCTGATGGGCGGCAGCGTGCCGCACGTGGTCGTGCCACAGGTTTCCAGCCAGCCCTGACGCAGCTCAGGGACCGAATGCACCAGCAAGTCGGTGTAGGGGTGAAACGGCGTATGGCTGAAGGACTCACGGCTGCCTTCTTCGACCTTATGACCGCTGTACATCACCACAATGTCGTCGCACAGCGCGCGCACGGTGGAAATGTCGTGGCTGATGAACAGGTACGACACACCCAGCTCCCGGCGCAAATCGCCGAGCAATTCCAGAATCGCTGCGCCGACCACTGTATCCAGCGCTGAAGTCACTTCATCGCAGAGGATCAGGTCCGGTTTTGCAGCCAGTGCCCGGGCCAGATTGACCCGCTGCTTTTGCCCACCGGACAGTTCGCTGGGACGACGCTCAGCCAGCTCACGAGGCAGGCGCACCAGATCGAGTAATTCATCGATGCGCTGACGCAAGGCAGCCCCTTTGAGGTTGAAGTACATCTTCAACGGACGGCTGAGAATGGTGCTGATGCTGTGCATCGGGTTCAGCGCGGTGTCGGCATTCTGGAACACCATTTGAATGCGTCGGAATTGATCGTCAGTACGTCCGGCCAGGTCGCCGGACAGCGGCTGCCCGTCAAATCTCAAGCTGCCTCGTGCCGGATCAAGCAGCCCCGCCACGACCCGGGCGAGAGTGGACTTGCCCGAGCCCGACTCGCCAATCACGCCAATCGCCTGACCCCGATTAATAGTCAGGTCTATGTCTTCAAGCACGCGAATCATCGGCATGCCTTGCATGTCTTTATTGCCATAACCGGCTGACATTTCAGTGATGGTCAGCAACGGCACATTCTGCGCGACCTCACTGGCCGGGCGCAGTGTCGCGTCGGGGCGGGCAGCGGCCAGCAGGCTGCGGGTGTAGGGATGCCCCGGATCTTTAAGCAACGCTGCGGTATTACTTTGCTCGACGATCTGGCCGCCCTTGAGTACCACAATCTGGTCGGCCATTTGCGCCACGACTGCCAGGTCATGCGAGACGTAGACAGCTGTCGCGCCACGCTCGCGCACGACGCGCTTGAACGCCCGCAGCACATCGATTTGCGTCGTAACGTCCAGCGCCGTCGTGGGCTCATCCAGGATCACCAGTACCGGATCGCTGATCAGCGCCATCGCCGCCATGACCCGTTGCAACTGGCCTCCGGAAACCTGGTGCGGGAAGCGCTGGCCGATGTGTTCCGGGTTGGGCAATGACAGGTCACGAAACAGCTCGACGGCTTTTACTTCAAGCTCTGCGCGCTTGCCGAGCCCATGAATCAGCGCGCCTTCGATGACTTGATCGATGAGCCGTTT
Organism: Pseudomonas sp. HP_14; assembly: GCF_055283875.1. Classification (NCBI taxonomy): domain Bacteria; kingdom Pseudomonadati; phylum Pseudomonadota; class Gammaproteobacteria; order Pseudomonadales; family Pseudomonadaceae; genus Pseudomonas; species Pseudomonas sp. HP_14. The sequence goes on from NZ_JBTOQI010000044.1 coordinate 58,983, forward strand.
TGCAGGGTTGAACGCTGCGGCTGCGCTTTGTGCGATGTACGACACCCGGTTACCGCGCAACCCTTGCAGGACGCCTTCCGGCAAATCGAGCATGTCGTGCTCGCCGATCTGCACCGAGCCACCGGCCAGACGGCAGCCGCGTCGGGCATAACCGAGCAAGGCCAGGGCAATTGTGGTTTTGCCTGACCCGGACTCACCGATCAGCGCCAGTACTTCTCCTTTCTCCAGAGCAAAGCTCACGCCTTTGACGATTTCGATGTCACCGCTGTCTGCGCTGGCGACGACTCGCAGGTCCTGGACCTTGATCAATTGGCTCATCTCAGTGTCCTCCTGAACGTCGGCTACGCCGTGATGAAAGCCTGTCGATGAACAGGTTTACGCCGATAGTCAGCGTGCCGATAGCCAACGCCGGAATCACGATGGCGGGCGCGCCCTGATTCAGCCCGCCGATGTTCTCACGCACCAGTGAGCCAAGGTCGGCGTCGGGTGGCTGGACGCCGAGACCGAGGAAGCTCATGCCGCTGAGCAGCAGCACGATGAAACCAAAGCGCAGGCCCAGATCGGTCAGAACCGGGTTGAGCATGTTGGGCAGGATTTCCACGCAGGCGATGTACAGGCGACGTTCGCCACGGGTACGTGCCACCTGCACGTATTCCAGTGCTTCGATGTTGACCGCCAGGCTGCGGGCGATACGGAATGCGCCGGGGGAAAAACTCAGCACCGCAGTGGTGATCAGCAGCGTCACCGATGAGCCAAACGCGGAGACCATGATCAGCGCCAGCATCTTGCTAGGGATCGAGATAAATGCATCCATCAAGCGGCTGATGACTTCATCCAGCCATTTCGGTACGACCACTGCGAGCAGCGCCAGGCTGGTGCCCAGACCGCTCGCCAGCACGGCTGAAATCAGCGCCAGCCCGACGGTAAAGCGCGATCCGGCCAGCACGCGGCTGAGCATGTCGCGGCCCAGATAATCTGTGCCGAAAGGGTAAGCGCCGCTCATGCTGTCAAAGACATTGTTGGACACGACTTCACCGACCGGATGGGGCGCGAGCCATGGCCCGAACAGCGCCACCAACAACCAGAAGATGCACACGAATGCGCCTGCCAGCCCCAGCCAGGATGTGCTGTGGGCGACCTTGCCCAATGACAGGTCGGGAGAGGATGGCGTCGATTTTACAATGAGGTTATTCATTGGGTTCTCAGCCTCGGGTTGGAGAGGATGGCGCACAGGTCGGCAATCAGTACCAGCCCCAGATACGCGGAGCAGAAGAGCATGGTGCAGGCTTGCACCAGCGCCATGTCGCGGTTGGTTACGGCATCGACCATCAGGCTGGCGACACCCGGATAGTTGAAGATGGTCTCGACGATGACGACACCGCCGAGCAGGTAAGAAAGGCTCAGCGCGATGGCATTGGCGATCGGGCCGATAGCGTTGGGCAGCGCATGGCGCAACACGATGCGTACGGGGCTGACGCCTTTGAGGCGGGCCATTTCCACATAAGGGCTGTCCAGTTGATCAATGACTGCCGCGCGAGTCATGCGGGCCATTTGCGCGACGATGACGCAGCACAGGGTCATCACCGGCAGCGCGTAGGTACGGATGAATTCCAGGGGCGAGTGGGTATCGCTGGCATAGGACAACGCCGACAGCCAGCCCAGATTGACCGCGAAAATCAGCACCGCGAGGGTTGCTACCAGAAACTCCGGAACGGCAACCAGCGCCAGCGTGATGAAACTCAGCGCACTGTCCAGGCGGCCGCCACGGCCCATGGCCGAACCAATGCCCAGCACCAGCGCGACCGGCACGGAAACCAGTGCGGTCGCTCCGGCCAGCATCAGGGTATTGGGGAAGCGCCCGCCGACCAGTTCGGCAACCGACATGGCGTTGGAAGCTGACTCGCCAAAATTGCCACTGAGCAGGTTCATCAACCAGCTCAGGTAGCGCACCACACCCGGTTGATCCAGGCCCATTTTTATCCGCAATGCCGCGACCTGTTCAGGCGTCGCGAATTGCCCGAGGGCAGCTTGAGCCGCGTCGCCGGGTAGCACCGCCGTAATGGCGAAGACCACCATGGAAACGATCAGCAGGGTCAGGATCGCAGCGCCGAAGCGCTTGCCGATCAACCAGAGTGTGTTGCTATTCATGGCATTGCTCCGGCAAAGGAAAAACCAGCTGCTATCAAGCGTCCAGCCAGATTTGCTCGCTGAACATGTAGCCCATGAAGCCGCCGAGCGGGTTACTGCCGTAGCCTTTGATGCGTTTGTCGACCCCGTCAATGTTGCTGATGAACACAGGGATACCGATCCCGCAGTGATCGTGAACAAGGGTCTGCATGTCGCCATACATCTTGGCGCGCTTGGCTTCGTCGGTTTCGCCGCGTGCCAGCATCAGCAACTGGTCGAACTGCTCGTTCTTCCAGGCGGATTCGTTCCACGGTGCAGCAGACTGGAAGAACTGCGAAAAAATGACGTCGGCGTTAGGGCGCGGGTTGATGTTGCCGAAACTCAGCGGGTGCTTCATCCAGTGGTTGGACCAGTAGCCGTCGCTTGGCAGACGGTTGACGTTGAGTGTCAGGCCGGCTTCTTTGGCGGACTGTTGCAGCAGCACTGCGATGTCCACTGAGCCGGTGGCCGCAGGTGAGGCGGCCACGGCCATGGTGATTTTTTCCATGCCGGCTTTTTTCAGGTGGAAGCGGGCTTTTTCCGGGTCGTATACGCGCTGTGGCAAATCCGCGTTGAAGTAGCGTGAGCCTGGAGAAATCGGCGTGTCATTACCGACGCGGGCGTAGCCACGGAACACTGCCGATTTCACTTGTTCGCGATCCAGCAGGTACTTCATGGCCAGGGTGAAGTCCGGGTTTTGCCCCGGCATCTGGTCCTGACGGATGATCAGGTCGGTGTAGTTACCTGACGGTGCATCGAACACGCTGTGCTTGGCGCTGGCGGTAATACGCGCGGTGGAGCGAGGGTTGACCTCGTTGATCAGGTGCACGTCGCCAGACAGCAGCGCGTTGACCCGTGAAGGCTCGTCGCCAATCGCGATGAATTCGATTTCGTCCAGATACGGCAGGCCCGGCTTCCAGTAGTTCGGGTTGCGCACGCTGATCGAGCGCACACCCGGTTTGAATTCCTTGACCTTGAACGGCCCGGTGCCGATGCCCTGATTGAAATCAGTGGTGCCTTCCGGAACGATCAACAAGTGCGATACCGCGAGAATCGATGGCAGCTCGGCGTTGGCGGAGCTGAGGCGAATTTGCACCTCGTTCGCGCCGGTAGCTTTGACTTCGCTGACCTGAGCCATCAACGGCATGACTTTTGAGCCGGTCAATGGGTCCTTGTGGCGGTTCAACGAGAACACCACATCGGCAGGCGTCAGCGCTTTGCCGTTGTGGAACGTCACGTCCTTGCGCAGCGTCACGGTCCACAAGGTGGCGTCGTCGCTTTCGATGCGCTCGGCCAGCTCCATCTGCGGTACCAGATGGGAGTCGAAGCGGGTCAGGCCGTTATAGAACATGAAGTGCCGGACATAGTCGGTGGACAGTGCGCCCTTGGCCGGGTCGAGGGTGTCGGCGGTAGAACTGGACATGCCAGCGACGCGAATTCGCCCGCCGGGTTTGCCCTTGGCAGGCGTTGCCGTTTCGTCGGCAAAGACTTTGCCCGCTGCGCCAAACAGACTGGTCGCACCGCTGGCGACGACACCCGCAACGCCCAGCATTCGTAACGCGTCACGGCGTGAAAGACCGCGATTGAGCCCTTCGAATACCCGCAGGCTTTCCTGGCCCGAGATCAATCGCGAATCGTCTTTGTTGTCAGCCATATCAGTTCTACCTGTCGATTAAGGGAATGCATGAGTTGCTCGCGGTTGACCGGAGCGTCCTTGAAACGCACACAACGACGGTGAAGCAAAAATCTAGTGCCGGGCATCCTGAAAGCGGTACCACGCGCCCACCAGTGGCAGGAACCATGGCGTGCCGAAGTGCCCGGGTACGGCAGGCCAGTCAAGCTCGCGCCAAGGGTTGGCTTGGGGGTTGCCGTCCATCACGTCGGCCATGACCTGGCCCATGTGAACAGACATCTGTACGCCATGGCCGCTGTAGCCCATGGAGTAGAAAACGCCTTCGTGTTCACCCGCACGCGGCAGGCGGTCGGAAGTCATGTCCACCAGTCCGCCCCAGCAGTAATCCACTTTGACGCTGGCCAGCTGCGGGAACATCTGCACCATGGCGGCACGCAATACCTTGCCGCTCTTGGCGTCGGAGGTTGCGTTGGACATGGCAAAACGCGCCCGGCCGCCAAACAGCAAACGGTTATCCGGCGTCAGGCGGAAGTAATTGCCGATCACTCGGCTGGTCACGTAGGCGCGCTGTTGTGGCAGTAATTGATCGATCAAGGTCTGGGGCAGCACCTCGGTCGCAATCACGAAACTGCCCACCGGTACGATGCGCCGCCGATACCAGCCTGGACCGCCATGCTGGCAAGCACCGGTTGCCAGCAGGATCTGTTTGGCCTGAATAGATCCTTTGGCCGTATTCAGCAGATAACCTGAAGCGTTGGCCTGCCAATTCTTGACGGCGGCGTTCTGGAAAACCTGTGCCCCGTGGCGCACTGCAGCGTCGGCCAGCCCGACGCCAAAACGCCCGACATGCATCTGCACGCCATTGCGCTGCAGCAGGCCGCCGTGGAATTCGGCAGAGTCCACTTCGGCACGTGTTTCTTGTGCGGACAGCAGCTCAACGTCCGCGTCCACTTCCCGACGAATCAGCTCGCAGGTGCGGGCCATGCCTTCGAAATGCATAGGTTTGGCGGCCAGCTTCAGCTTGCCGTTACGGGTCATGTCACACGCAATCTGTTCCTGCTCGACCAACGTAACGACAGTCTTTACGGCGCTTTCATAAGCCAGGTAATACTCACGGGCCTGATCGGCACCCAGACTGGCGGTCAGCGCCGAATAGTCCTGAGCCACGCCGGTATTGCACTGACCACCGTTGCGGCCGGATGCTTCACCGATGATCCGGTCAGCCTCCAGCACCACCACGCTTGCGCCTTTCATCGCCAGGGCGCGTGCTGCCGAAAGACCGGTAAAGCCGCCCCCGACAATCGCGACATCCACCTGGCCTTCCACCGCGCCGGTCTGTGCCCCGTTAAAAACCGGTGCGGTATCAAGCCAGTAGGATTCACTTCGCATGTCGCTGTCCTTACCTGTGGCGTTGGGTGACCAGTGCTTTGCTGCTTACAGACCGACTAGCGCAGGCAGGCCACCGATGTCTTTGATGGTGTGGTAGCCATAGGACTCGTTGGCAGGTACGTCATGGCCACGGGCAACGAATGCGCGATTCTTGATCTTCATGTCGTGGGCCGGGAACAGGTCGTAACGGAAGCTCGAAGAAACGTGCAGCACGTCCTGCGGGCCGCAACCGAGGTTGTCGAGCATGAACTCGAACGCACGAAGGCGTGGCTTGTAGGCTTGAGCCTGTTCTGCGGTGAAGACTTTATGGAACGGTGCGCCGAGCATGTTGACGTTGGACATGATCTGGCTGTCGCTGGCGTTGGAGAAAATCACCAGCGGAATCTTGTCGGCGATTTTTGCCAGGCCTGCTGGCACATCGGCGTGCGGACCCCAGGTTGGAACCGCGTCATAGTAAAGCTGGCCTTCCTGGCGGTATTCGATACCCCAACGTTTACAGGTACGCTCCAGCGCAGTCTTGATGATTTCGTCGTAAGGCACCCAGTCGCCCATGACTTGATCCAGGCGATAGGCGGAGAAATCCTTGACGAACTCTTCCATGCGTTCAGTGGGAACACGGTCCGCGAAGAGTTCGCGGGTCATGGCGCCCATGTGGAAGTTGGTCAACGTACCGTAGCAATCGAACGTAATGAATTTGGGGCGTAGAAAGCTCATTGAGTGCGGTCCTGAAGTTCGTTAAGTCGAGGCGGGGTATGCCTGTGCTTCTGGTTTGAAGCGGGTGATGCAACGCTGCACCACACCTTCATTACAACACCGTGAAATCAGCAGATGACGTTAAAAGTGCGGGCTGCTTGATAGAAAACGCCGTTTTAGGGGGCGGCCTCAGCACACTTTGCGGAGCGCTCCAGCCTTGGGCGGGCCGCGTGTTTATGTGCCTTTATGAGCGTTTATGGTGCTGAACCCGAACAGATGTGGTGCTGGCGCAGCACAAACTGCGTCAAGCCAATAAAAAACGGGAGCCGCCATCCAAGGCGCTCCCGTTGCTTCGTAGACCGCCCTTGCTCGCGAGGCGGTGTGTCAGGAGAATCGTCTCGCGAACAAGTTCGCTCCTACCGTTGCGACGCGGTGTTTCAGGCTTGCCGCTTTCCCGGTAGGAGGCACCTTGTTGGCGAGGGGGGATGAAGCGGTGGTTCGAATCTACAACCAGACTGCATCCCAAAGTGGATAATCTCCCACGCGCGTCACCAAGCCGGCCCGCACGGGATTGGCGACGATGTAGCGCGCGTGTTTGCGCAGATTTTCCTCACTGCGAAGCGCGTGATCGTAAAAACCCTGATGCCAGATCTGGCCTTCACTCCCGCTGACTTTATTGAGCGCAATAGCACTTCGGGCTTTGACTTGTTTCAACAAAAGGCTCAGCGATGTCTTCTTGAGTTGAAACAGCCAGTGGAGATGATCGGGCATCACAACCCAGGCTAAAGATTCAGCGAGGCCTTGCTGTTCGGCCCGGCGAAGCTCCTGAACGACGAGCCTTCCTAGTCTCCAGTCGGCGAAGAAAGGGCGGCGCTGATGAGTGGTAACAGTGACGATATAGAACCGGCCAATTTCGGAGTAGCGACCTTTACGAAGTCGATGTGCATTTGCGCTAAGAGCCAATCCGTGGCGCCCCTTTGAAATAGTAGAAACGCGAATTTAGCGGTCGATTGGCAAAGTCGCTCGCCTATTACGTACCTGAGTATTTCGACCTGCCGCTGCAGCGCGGTGTGTCAGGAGAAACGTCTCGCGAACAAGTTCGCTCCTACCGTTGCGACGCGGTGTTTAAGGCTTGCCGCTTTCCCGGTAGGAGGCAACTTGTTGGCGAGGCGGAGTGTCAGGAGAAGCGTCTCGCGAACAAGTTCGCTCCTACCGTTGCAGCGCGGTGTTTCTCTGCAGCTATTGAGCGATATCGATCAACACACTTTTAAAACGCAGATTGGCTTCGAATGCTTCGCGCCCCAGATCCTTGCCAATGCCGGAGCGTTTATAGCCACCGGTCGGCAGGATGTAGTCGTTGCTACGGCCATAGCGGTTGACCCAGACGGTGCCGACTTCCAGCTTGCGGATCAGGCGCAGCGCCCGATTCAGGTCAGCAGTGTGTACGCCCGCGCACAAACCATAGGTGTCGTGTTCGGCCAGTTTCAGGGCCTCTTCCTCGGTGTCGAATGCCTGAATGGTCAGCACCGGACCAAATATCTCCTCGCAGACTGCCGGGCTTTTGCTGTCCACTGCGGTCAGCAATGTCGGCTGGTAATAAGCACCGCCCATGCCTTCGAACAGCCCGCCACCGGCCAGCACTTCGGCTCCGGCCTGGCGCGCACGCTGGACGATGTTTTCGATGCGACTGGCCTGTAAATGGGAAATGATAGGAGGCAGCGTGGCGTCCGGTGACCAGGTCGGGCCAGGGCGCAAAGAAGCGAAGTAGCCCTGAAGATGCTCGATGAACGGAGCCATTATCGAGCGTTCGATCAACAGCCGTGAACCCGAAACACACACCTGTCCGGCATTACCGGTAATGGCCAAAGCAACCGTGCGTGCTGTTTTGGCCAGGTCAGGCACGTCAGCAAATACCAGTTGCGGGCTTTTACCACCCAGCTCCAGCGTGACCGGTTTAGGGCCAACCAGTGCGCAGGTGGACATGATGCTGGAGCCGGTCGCTGTTGAGCCTGTGAACGTCACTTTGGATACACGGGGATGACGACACAGCGCGTCGCCTGTGGTGCGCCCATCCCCCTGGATCACATTGAACATCCCGGCTGGAAGACCCGCCTGGATGGCCAGTTCCGCGAAACGCAGGCTGGAAAACGGCGTCAGTTCCGATGGCTTGAGCACCACCGCGTTGCCCGCAGCGAGCGCCGGTGCGACTTTCCAGTGGCCCATGCTCAAAGGGAAATTCCACGGCGCGATCGCTGCGATAACGCCATAAGGTTCGGCGATCTGCATGCCCAGCCGGTCGCTTTGAGTCGCCGCCACTTCGCCGCCGTGCTTGTCTGCCAGCTCGGCAAAAAAACGGATCCCTTCGGCGACGTAAGGAATGTCCCACGCCAGCACATCTTTATGTGGGCGCGTCGAACCTACCGCTTCCAGTGGCCCCAGGATCGCGCCGTCGGCTTCAATCAAATCTGCCCAGCGCCGCATGACGCGGGCCCGCTCGCGAGGCGGGCGGCTGGCCCAGTCACTCTGTTTGAACGCTTGCCAGGCATTGCTGACCGCTTCGTCCACCATGTCCGCGTCGGCAACCGGCAGGCCAGCGTAAACCTGCCCGTCGGAGGGGCGCGATACGTCCATGCCTGACTGGGCATCGCGATAACGACCACCGATGAAGTGCGCGCTGCGAACAGCAATTTGACGAGGATCGAAGCTATCCATGAAGGACTCCAGCGGATAAAAAAGCCAGCCTCCATGCTAGGAAAAAAGGCCAAGCATTTGCTGCCGACCTTCATGGGGTTTTAAGCAGTTACTGTGGTAAACGGCGGCCTGCCTCATGCAATCTGCCGAATCGTTCCGAGCCTCTTGCCATGAGCTGTAAACAGATGGGATACAGGCGTTATTGCCCTTGCGCGCCCCTTTGACCGGAGAGCTTTTTCATGGCCGATTCGCAACGTTCTTCATACTCGTATCGCCCGATGACTGCAGACGATGTCGACGCTGCACATCAACTTTCAGTGCAGTTGAAGTGGCCGCATCGCCGCGAAGACTGGGCGATGCTGCAGCGCGTCAGTCAGGGCTTCGTTGCTGAAGATAAAGGCCGCGTGATCGGCAGTGCATTCACCTGCCATCAAGGTGATTTCTCAACCATTGGGCTGGTGATCGTCAGTAACGAATATCAAGGCAAAGGCATTGGCCGACAGTTGATGAACCTGGCGATTGATGCCGCCACTCCTCGCACCGCCGTTCTCAACGCGACCCTGGCCGGGGCGCCGCTTTACGCGAGTATGGGGTTCGTTGATTTCGGCAGTGTCGAACAACGCCAGGGCCAGGCTCCAGCCGAAGCACCGTCAGCACCTTCGCTGGCGTTCAGCGAAAGCTGCCGCTCAGTGGGCGAAGCGGATTACCCGCGCCTGTTCGAGTTGGCCAACGCGGGCAGCGGGCTTGATCGCACTGCGGTGCTCAAGGACCTGCTGCCGAGTGTCGAGCATTCGGCAGCCATTGAGCGCAATGGGCAACTCCAGGCGTTCGCCCTGTTGCGTCCGTTTGGTCGTGGGCTGTGTATCGGCCCGGTGATCGCTCAAAACGTTGAGCAGGCTAAATACCTGATCAGCCAGTTGCTGTCGCGAGTGCCGTATTCGTTCGTGCGTATAGATATTCCGACTGATAGCGGCCTGGCGGGCTGGCTGGATCAGGCCGGTTTGAAAGCCGTCGACAGCGTTACCCAAATGGCCAAAGGCAAGGCTCCGCAGGCCAGTGCGGGCGTCACACAGTTTGCCTTGGTCACCCAGGCTATTGGTTAATCCGGAGATTCCTGAATGTCACAGCTAAAAGCTCTGCTGCTGGTTCGCGCTGACGGCAGTCAAATTGATACACCGTTGAAACAGGGCGCTTTGAGCGCTGGCGATCCGTTCAGTGATGTACGTGAGATTGCTTATGCGGGTCCCGATGGAGTGAGTGCAGGTGTAGTCAGCGCAGGAGGGGGGTGGCGCTCAGAAGCCTATCCGTTCACGGAAATGCTGGTGGTTCACAAAGGGCGCGTCAGCCTGCGTGTTAACGGTGAAACCCTCGAAGCCAGCCCCGGCGAAAGCGTGGTTGTCGAGCAAGGGGTCGCCTGTCAGATCGATGCCGTAGATGGCAGCCTGTGGGCTTTTTGCGCTGTTAGTGGCTCCGCGTCGTCGACGCAACCGGCATTAACCTGGATCGACAAGCGAGTTGCACTTGCACCGTCGGCTGCCCCCGAGGCCAGTATCTTGATTGGCCCGGCACCGCAGTGTCGCTCACACAACGCCTATGAAGCCCCGAACAGCTCCCTGCGTATCGGCGTCTGGGATTCGACACCTTATGCCCGTGGTGGCCGTCCTCATAAAGTGCATGAATTGATGCATCTGATCGAAGGGCAGGTGACTCTCACCGGCGCAGACGGCGATGCGCTGGTCGTGAAAACCGGCGACACCGTATTCGTTCCGCAAGGCGCGAGCTGTGCGTGGGAAAGCGATGTGTATGTGCGCAAGTACTACGTGGTGGTTTGATTCTTCGCTCTGAACGCGAGCATCTGTGGGAGCTGAGCTTGCTCGCGATGAACGATGACGCGGTATAGCCATGAAACCGAGTCGCCAATATCGCGGGCAAGCCCGGCTCCCACAGGGGTTTTGTGGGCTTCTTGAAATTGTTAAATCGCCCGGTAACTCAGGCTGAAGCCCAGCTCAGCCGACTCTCCCTGTTGCAACAACCGCAACCCTGGATGCCCCGGCAGATGGTGGGCGTTCACCGGGTGGCTGACGGGTTCGAAACAGAAAAAATCCAGCCCGGGCGGGCAGAACACCAGGAAAAACTCACTACCCGTTGCCCGGCATTCCAGCTCATAACCCAGATCCGGCTGACTGATCAGGCCATTGCCATCCCACTCGGTAAAACCGTTGTCCAGCCGGGTTTGCGGCAAGCTGTTCAATACATTGAAATCCCACTCGGCAGGCAGGCTCTCAAGTTGCGTTGGCAAGCCTGCTTCATCAGTCATCCAGACATGCGAAGCCTTGGCCCGCAACTGGGTGTTAGCGGTGCGGGGCAGGTAAGGGTGCAGGCCCAGCCCGTGCCAGGCCGCGCGTGGTTCCAGATGAGTGACCTTCAAAGTGATGCTCAGCGAACCGTCCTGCAAGCTGAAACGTAGCTCTGCGCGATAGGCAAAAGGAGTGGTGCTGTTCAGTTCGAGGCAAGCGTGTTGAGCACTCTTCTCCACGACCTCCCAAGGCTGCTGCCAGGCGCTGCCATGAATGGGCAGGGCATCGTTGGCGCTGTTGGGCGCAAGTGCGAACCAGCCATCAGGACCCTCAAACCCCCCGTTGCTGATCCGGTTCGACCAGGGCGCCAGCGGATAGCACGCCAGTTTACGTGCGGTTCCGGCGCTCAGGGCTTCGTCATTGCTGGGACGCAGCAGCGGCTGACCACTGGCGATCACGCTCCAGTTCACAATACTGCCGCCGGTCAGCGGGGCCAGCGTCAGTCGGGTGGTGCCATCTTGAAGCGTCAGGAGTGCCGGGTGCATGGTGATCTGCCGTATGAGTAGAGTTAGAGCGCTCAAGCCGTTTTGCGACGCCAGGTCAGCAGCACGATCCCGGTGACTACAATCAGGCCGCCAATGATCTGGCCGCCACTGAGCAATTGATCAAGGATTAACCAGCCAAACAACAGACTCGCCACCGGTTCGATGTTCATCACCGGCGCGTTTCGAGCCATGTCCAGGCGGTTCACGCAAATGAACAGAAGGGAAAACCCGACGCCGTACAACGTGACCAGACACGCCAGTGCGGTCCAGCCGGTTGAGGTGGACGGCAATGAAACACCCCCAGGCAGCACGCCGCTGAAACCTGCCAGTGCTGCGGCGCTGAATACAATCAACATGGTCAGCATGCTGCGGACGGTGCCGCGTAGGGACGAGAGCTTGTGGTCGGTGATCCACAACGCACAGGCGAAAACTCCCGCTGCGCCGAAGCCAAAGGCGATGCCTTCAAGCCACTGAGCTTCGGTGCTGTGCTGGCTGGACAAGCGCTCCGGTACGTCCAGCGCGAAGACCAGACCGATCAGAATAAAGCCCATCAGCAGGGCGGCACGGGCGGTCGGTCTGGCACCGCCTAAAGCCCAGGTGAGCAATGCCAGCAGAATAGGCGCAACGTTGGCGATCAGTAGAGCCAGCGCAACCGGAATACGGGCTACGGCCGAGTAAATGCAGAAACTTTGTGCAGCGATCAGCAAGCCCAGCAACAATTGCCAGCGCCAGGTACCGGCGGTCAAACGAGGGCGTTCTCGTTGCCAGAGCACCAGCCCGGTCAGCACCAGTAAGGTCACCCCCGAGCGACACAGAATCGCCAGCAGCAAGCCGGTGTCATGGTCGAAGGCGATACGCGCGGCGATGTGATTACCTGCGAAAGCACAGGCGAGGAGGGCGAGGAGCAATACAGCGATATGGCGGGGAAACAAAGCAGGAGCAGACATGAGCAACCAGCCTCCTTGGCTGGAAAACAAAGGCTGGCGGAGATGATCTGTAGGAGTGAGCTTGCTCGCGATGGCGTCAGATCATTCAAAGATTTTTGAATGACATATCAAATCGCGAGCAAGCTCACTCCTACAGTTTTTGCTGCTATCTCGAAGCCTTACAACACAACACTCGGCAACCACAGGGAGATTGCAGGGATGTAAGTGACCAGCATCAGCACCATGAACAGTGCGGCGTAGAACGGCAGTAGGGCTTTTACGGTGGCCTCGATGGTGACTTTACCCACCGCAGCACCGACGAACAGCACGGCGCCAACCGGCGGTGTGATGAGCCCGATACCCAGGTTCACCAGCATGATCATGCCGAAGTGCACCGGGTCCACGCCTACACCGACGATCACGGGGAGCAGGATTGGGGTCAGGATCAGGATCAGCGGTGCCATGTCCATCACGGTACCCAGCAGCAGCAACATGACGTTGATGCACATCAGGATCACGTAACGGTTATCCGACAGCGTCAGGAACGCTGTGGTGATCTTCATCGGGATTTCCATCAGCGTCAGGATGTAACCGAAGCTGGCTGCGAAACCGATCAGAATCATCACGATGGAAATGGTACGCGCCGCCCGGTGCATCAGTTTGGGCAGGTCGCGCCATTTGTAGTCGCGGTAGATGAACATGGTGACGAAGAACGACCAGACCACAGCAATGGCTGCCGACTCGGTCGCCGTGAAAATACCCGACAGGATACCGCCGAGGATGATGACCATGGCCATCAGACCCCAGAGCGCTTCACCGGCGATTTTGATCGCCTGACGCAGCGGGATCACTTCACCTTTCGGGTAGTTGCGCTTGCGGGCGAAGATCATGCACAGGCCCATCATCACAGCGCTGAGCAACAGGCCCGGCCCGATACCGGCCATGAACAGCGACGCAATGGAGACCGTGCCACCAGCTGCCAGCGAGTACAGCACCGAGTTGTGGCTCGGCGGTGTCAGCAAGGCTTGAACCGAGCCGCTGACCGTGACTGCCGTGGAGTAGTCACGTGGATAGCCAGCGCGCTCCATTTCCGGAATCAGTACCGAACCTACCGAGGCGGTGTCCGCTACCGAGGAGCCGGAGATGGCGCCGAAGAACGTCGAAGCAACGATGTTCACCAGAGACAGACCGCCACGTACGAAACCGACCAGTACCGCAGCGAACGCCACCAGCCTTCGTGACATGCCGCCTTCGGCCATGATCGCACCCGCGAGGACGAAGAACGGGATCGCCAACAGCGAGAATTTGTTCACGCCGCCTGCGATCTGGATCATCAGCGCGTCCGCTGGAATATCAATCCACCATGCACCGATCAGCGCGGAAAGACCCAGCGCATAAGCGACCGGCATGCCGATCAGGATCAGTGCGATAAAGCTGCCTAACAGTATAAGAGCGTCCATTTATGCGGCACCTTCACTTTCTTCAATCACGTCGAACCGCATGACAGCCCGGTGGCTTTGGTCGCCCAGAAAAAGTCTTTCAAGGACGAAAATCAGGGTCACGATGCCGCCAATCGGAATGGGCAGATACGAGATACCAACACGCAAGAAAGGCAGCTCCCCGATGTATTGATTCCAGGTCGTGCCGCACAGCTTGAAGCCTTTGATAATCATGAACAGCGCGACGATAGCCATCAGCACCTGCACAACCACGGCGGCAATTTTGCGCACCTGAGCAGGCATACGATCGACGGCCATGGAGACGGCCATGTGCGCACCGGCACGGTAGCTGGCTGCTGCACCGAAGAAGGTGAATACCACCATCAACAGAATGGCGGTGGGTTCAGGCCAGCTAGATCCGCTGCCCAGCACGTATCGGGCAAAAATGCCCCACGGAATGATCAGCGTCATGATCAGAATCGACATACCGGCGATTCCGACGCAGACCCGATAAAGAACATCGTTGAGACTTAGCAGCGTATTTTTCATGGAGGCTCACCACTGCGGCGGCGAACGAGCTTGCGCTCGCCCCCGCGGCGTTATCGGACTGGCTTATAGGGCTGCTTAGTTTTTCGCTGCGGCCAGGGCCGGGTTGGTCTGGACTGCCTCGATACGGCTGATCAGGTCTTTGTAAGGCGCGCCGAACTTGTCGCGTACCGGTTGGGTAGCGTCATAGAAAGCTTTCTTCTGCTCAGGCGTCAGCGTGATGAATTCCACGCCAGCGGCCTTGAGTTTGGTTTCGGCATCAGCAGACGACTTGTCCCACAGCACGCGCTCTTCGGCCTGTGCTTCTTTAGCGAGTTTTTTCACCAGTGCCTGTTGTTCAGGCTTGAGCTTGTTCCAGGTGTCTTTGGCCATCACGATTGGCTCAGGCAGGATCAAGTGCTCGGTGATGGTGAAGAACTTGGCGTTCTGATAATGGTTGTGCTGGTAGTAAGTCGGAGGGTTGTTCTCGGCACCATCGATTACGCCCGTCTGCAAGGCGCTGAAAATCTCGCCAGTAGCCATGGCGATACCGTTGCCGCCCATGTCATTGATGGTTTCGATGAATACCGGGTTGCCTTGAACACGGATTTTCATGCCTTTGAGGTCAGAGATCTGACGCACCGGTTTTTTGGTGTAGAGGTTGCGGGTGCCGCCATCCATCCAGGCCAGCGCGACTATGTTGAAGTTGGAGTTGGTGATCTTGTCGAGGATTTCCTGACCGATTTCGCCGTCGATAATCGTGCGCATGTGCGCCTGATCGCGGAATACGAAAGGCAGGTTGAAGACGTTCACATCAGGCACTACAGGGCCAACGATGCCCAGGCTGACGCGGGTCATCTGAATGGCGTTGCTCTGTACCTGCTCAACCACTTCTTTCTCGGAACCCAGCACGCCACCGGCGTACATCTTGAAGCTGATCTCGCCTTTGGACTGCTCTTCGAGCTTTTTGCCCATGTTCTGTTCGGCCACTACCGGAGCATAACCGGCAGGGTGAACTTCAGCGAATTTGATTTTGACTTCAGCCTGGGCCAGGCCCGACATGCAGAAAGCCAGCGGAAGTGCTGCGATGAGAAGCTTGCGTTTGAAATCCATGGATAACTCCAGTTTTGTTGTTTTTGTGGTGCTGGTGGATTTGTTGGATGAATCGTCAACCCTTGAACGCAGGCTCCTCCAGGCCTTTGACTCCGGGTCGCAGGGCAAAGACGCCACCGGCCAGTGGCTGGTCGCTGATATCGCCACCGGGGCGAATCGAGGTTACATAAAGCGTGTCCATGTTCGGCCCACCAAAAGCGCACATAGTGGGTTTCTTCACGGGGACGTTGAGTGATTGATCAAGCTTCCCGGCTGGCGTGAAACGATGGATCTGCCCGGCATCGTTGCCGCAGATCCAGTAACAGCCATCGGCATCTACGGCTGCTCCGTCAGGGCGGCCCAGATAGTTGTTCATGTCGACAAACAAACGACGGTTATGAGGCGTGCCGCTGTCCGTGTCGTAATCGAATGCCCAGATTTTTTGCACGCTTGGGTGGGAGTCTGACAAGTACATGATCTTGCCGTCCGGGCTGAACGCCAGGCCGTTGGGCACGATGAAATCGCTGAGTTGCGCCGTGAGTGGTTCGCTCTGTCCGCCGCCGTAACGATACATCGCGCCGACAGGTGCGCCCGCGCCCATGTCCATCAACATCGTGCCCGCCCAGAAACGACCTTGACGGTCACAGCGTCCATCGTTGAAGCGCATGCCAGGCAGCGCATGCTCAACACTGGCGAGAGCGAAGCTGCTCAGGGTGCCGTCGGCCTGTTCGGTGAGGCGATACAGACCGTCTTCCATGCCAGCGATCCAGTCACCGTTCTCGGCACGAGCGATACAGGCGAGCATTTGCGGCGCTTTCCAGCTTTGGCTGCTGTCATCGGCCGGATCCCAGCGGTGCAGTTTGCCCGCTGGAATATCGACCCAATAAAGGGCCTGTTCCTTGGCGCTCCACACCGGGCTTTCACCCGTTGCGTTCTGTGCGTCGAGAATCAATTCAGCATCCATGTCGGGCTGTCCTCTTTATTGTTTTTATCGCTGTTCAGTTGTCGCCAAAAGGACCTGATGCGACGAATGCGCCGCCTTGATAAACCATGGCCGGGTCGTCTGCGGCTGGCATCGGTTGCGCTTCGACCTTGTCGCGAAACTGCTCCGAGCTGTCCTTCGGGTGGTAGCCAAGGTGTGCTGCGTAACGGTTGTCCCACCAGACATCGCGGTTGGCGGAAGCGCCGTAAACGATGGTGTGGCCGACATTCGGCGCATACAGCGAGCGCTCGATCAGTTGCGTCAAATCGTCGAAGCTTAGCCAGGTGCTCATCATTCGACGGTTTTGTGGTTCGGGGAATGATGAGCCGATACGGATGCTCACGGTTTCGATGCCGTAACGATCAAAATAGAAGCTGGCCATGTCCTCGCCGTAGGATTTGGACAGGCCGTAATAGCTGTCCGGACGGCGCGGGGAGAGCGCATCAATGGTTTCATCCTGCTTGTAGAAGCCGATGACGTGGTTGGAGCTGGCGAAAATAATACGCTTCACGCCATGACGACGGGCGGCCTCATAGATATGGAAGACACCGCTGATATTCGCACCGAGGATTTCTTCGAACGGACGCTCTACCGAAACGCCACCAAAGTGCAGAATTGCGTCTACACCTTCAACCAGTTGGTGAACGGCTTGTTTGTCAGAGAGATCGCACAGTTGCACTTCTTCGCTGGCATCAATGGCGGGAGCCATTTCGCTGATGTCTGAGAGGCGCAGGACCTTGGCGTAAGGACGCAGGCTTTGCCGAAGAACTTTGCCCAAACCGCCTGCCGCGCCTGTCAGTAGCAGACGATTGAAGGGATTTTGGGCGGTATGAGTCGTTGTCATGAGAGTCCCTTGCAATTCTTATTAGTTGTCATCTGTTGTCGTATGACTTCCGGTGATTATTTGCAGTCGTGTATGGCTTTGTCAACGCGACTTAGGTCGAAATTGTCTGCTGGGTTCGGCGTGGGCTTTTCGTAGGAGCGGCTTTAGCCGCGAGAGTATTTTTCCATTCACCTCTAGAAAAAGCCTCCCGGCTAAAGCCGGTCCTACAGGGCCTTCATTCAGGCATTAAAGCAACGAAAGCGGGTAGCTGATGAAGATCCGGTTTTCGTCGAACTCGTTGGTGCTGAAGTCGCGACGAATGGAGGAGTTGCGCCACCGGAAGTTCAGGCTCTTGAACGTGCCACTCTGGACGGTGTACGCCAGCTCCGATTCACGGCCCCATTCCTTGCCGTCGGTGATAGCGCCAGTGTGCACATTGTCACCGCTGATGTAGCGGTTCATCAGTGTCAGGCCCGGCACGCCGAGGATTGCGAAGTCCAGGTCGTGACGCAACTGCCAGGATTTCTCCTTGGCGTTGTCATAACTGGCGTTGTAGCTATCGTTCGCCAGGGTGCCGCCGCTGGTGCCGTTGACACGGAACCAGCCGTCATCGCCACTGACTTTCTGCAGGCCGACATACAGCGTGTTGCCTTTGTATTTGGCTGAGAGCAAAGCGTAGGCGGTTTTGTTATCCAGATCGCCAGCCAGTTTGTTGCCGTCTTCTTCACCCCAGAAGTAACCCAGGTTGGCGCCGAGCGTTACGTCGCCAATCGGTTGGCTGTGCAGGACGTTGATGAATTTCTGGTTGTAGATGTCTTCCAGTTGGGCGTACCACAACCCGATCTGGGTGCGCTTTTCATTGAAGGCGTATTCACCACCGCCAAAGTTGAAGCGATCAGACTGGAAAGCGCCCCGACCGTTGAGCGACATGTCTTCCATGCTCGCGTCGTTACGTGGGCTGTTACCGCGGAACTGACCGCCATACAGGGTCAGACCGGCCAATTCTTTCGACGTGATCTGGCCGCCACGGAACGTCTGCGGCAGCGAGCGGCCGTCGTCCGAACGCAGGATCGGCAGCACTGGCATCCACTCGCCGATCTTCAATTCAGTATTGGAAACCTTGGCCTTGGCAGCGACGCCCAAGCGTCCAAAATCATCCGCCGGGCGACCATCGCTATGGATGGGCAGCAGTTGTGTGCCGCCAGTGCCCTTGCCGCCATCAAGCTTCACCGAATACATGCCCAATACATCAACCCCGAACCCGACCACGCCTTGGGTGTAACCGGATTTGGCATCCAGAATGAAACTCTGCGTCCACTCCTCGGCCTTGCCCTGCGGGGCTGCGCTGTTGGGGTAGGACGGGTTGGTGAAGTTACGGTTGAAGTAGGCGTTACGGAAAGTCAGTGTGGCTTTGCTGTCGTCTACGAAACCTTCGGCCATGCCCATTAACGAGAAAGTCAGGCCCATCGTGCCCAGCCCTAGAAGGACCAGCGAACGTTTCTTTTGAGATGTCATTATTGTTGTGCTCCCATTTTTTTGACAAAGCAGTCCTCCAGCGGCCGTTGATCGGCCTGTACGATGGAAGAATGCAAGGCGCCCCCATGCCGGGGCTTAAGACCTGAACCGCAATGCGGACGAGCCTTTACTTCGAAACGGAAAAACCGTTAGCGAATTCGATGAAAAGAGGATTTATCCCGGGCTTGATCGGGAGCGCGAATACAAGCTCTTACAGGACACGAGGTGTGCTGGTTGCTAAAGCGCGGACATTGCGGGGTTCGAACGAGGTTCGTCATACGTGTGCTTCCCTGATTATTGTTATTTTTGTTATCTGTCGTCGTACAACTTTTGGCGATATTTGCAGTCTGCTTTGGCTTTGTCAATAAGCCTTTCGGACGGGTTTGAGGAATGTCAGGACGTTGTCGATGAGTGGCTCGCAGAAGGGCAGAGGACCGTCTTTCGCCACGCGTCTCTCGGCGCATTGGCCATTCAATCCCCAACATAATTTCACAGACGAAACGCGCTTCCCCTGTGGGAGCCGAGCTTGCTCGCGATGCAGGCGCTTCGATTTAGCGAGCAACTCGCATTGATCCTGTCGCGGGCATGTTTATCAACCTGGAGCCATCATCATGAAAATAGGCCTGATATCCGACACCCATGGCCTGTTGCGCCCTCAAGCCCTGGACGCGCTCCAGGGCTGCGAGCACCTGATTCATGCGGGTGATATCGGCAAGCCCGCTATCCTCGATACCTTGCGTGAGCTCGCGCCGCTGACCGCTGTGCGTGGCAACAATGACGAGGACGCCACCTGGGCCAGCGATGTGCCCTATTCAGAGGTACTGCATGTGGAGGGCGTAGGCATTTACGTGACCCACATTCTGGCTGATGTACCGCAACCACTGCCCGATGATGTTCAGGTCGTCGTCGTGGGTCACTCCCATAAACCGCTGATCGAGCAACGCGACGGCGTACTTTTCATCAACCCGGGCAGCGCCGGGCCACGGCGTTTCAAATTGCCGATTTCGGTTGCCTTGCTGCACATTGATGAGCAAGGCGTAAGGGCTGAGCTGATTGAATTGGCTGTGTGAAGCTGGAATACATCCTGTAGGAGCTGCCGAAGGCTGCGAAGCTTTTATCCTGACACACCGCGATCGCAGCCTTCGGCAGCTTTTACAGGTCAATGTTAGCCGCGGGCTGGGCGGTGACATGGATCATGAGCGGCTATTTGGCCACCGGATCCAGGCCGCTTTTTTTGATCGCATCGGCTGCGGCCACTGAACCCAGATACTCCAGCAGTTGCCGGGCTTGCTCTGGATGCGTGCTGCGCGAAGATACGGCGCCGGAATAAAGCGTCATTTGCTGGGCCTGATCTGGAATCAAACCGATGATGTCGATCCCTTCAACCGGCTTGAGCTCGCTCAGTTGCTGAAAACCGATCTGTGCTTCGCCACGGGCTACAACCTCACCGACCGGCGTCGCAGGGATCATGCGGCTTTTGCTCTGCATCAGATCCCCTATATGCATCTGATTGAACAGCACCCGCGACAGGTAAACGCCGCTGGCGCTGTCTGAATAGGCGACGGACGTAGCATCAAGCAAGGTCTTTTTGAACGCTTCCATGGTGCTGATATCGGGTTTGGGCGCGCCGTGCTGCACAGCCATGGCAATGTAGGATTTACCCAGATCGACGCGACTCTTGGGGTCTATCTGACCATTTTTGATGAGCTTATCCAGCGCCGAACTTACCATCAGGACCACATCGGCAGGTTCATTGCGGGCCAGCCGATTGGGGATCGCTTGCGGTGTGGCGCCCATCGACGGTGCAGCCTCGGCCACCAGGCGCACGCCGGTACGCTGCTCATAGTCGCCGCTGATTGCATTGAGCGCGCCCATGATGCCACCGGAGCTGAGAACGATCAGGGAGACGGGTTTGGCGGGTGTCGCGGCGCTGACGAAGGCCGCAGGAGAGATGAAGAGGACGGCGCCAAAGAAGCATGAAAGAATTTTTTGCATGTGGAGATAGACCTTGCAGTGTAAGAAACCCGACGATTATGTGGCAAAGCCGACAACATTGCGCGGCTATCGAACAGCCGATTTTCGAACGAAAGACATTTTCACAGCAGGGTGAAGTTAACTAACGGATACAGTTTTTGTTTCAAGTTTGTAACACCTGTAGGAAATTGCATATTTCGTGCTCTCGGTTTTATTCATGATTTCAAAGGCCTGTGAAACAAACGACCATTCATCGCCCCGGCAGACTTAAATCTCTTTTGACTGCCACACTGGTTTACACAATTAGGCACTCTCCTTTACCTAGGTAATCCGACAATGATCAACGATCATTTGACCGGAACCTCGTGCTGTATTCATGGCCGTTCGCGTGTAGATGAAAGTTCTGAGTGTTCCCTGAATAAAATAGGTGCGTCTGAAACTTGCGCGGCGGTAGCGTTGGCGTCAATAACCCATCGCGATCACGCCGTTGTTGAACCCTGGCCTATTAGTGTTTCAGTCTTGATACTGATGTGTACTTATAATGGGCAGTCGTTTTTAGAAAAACAGTTGCAGTCGATCAAAGATCAAACCTGTCACGACTGGCACGTTGCTGTTTCAGATGACGGGTCAGAGGACGCAACGGTCAATATTATAAACCGCTACCGGTACCTGTGGGGTGAAGATAAAGTCAGCCTGTGGCGCGGGCCTGAGCGAGGCTTTGCCCGTAACTTTATTTCAACCATCTGTAATAAAAACCTGTCCGCAAGTTATTACGCCTGGTGCGATCAGGATGATGTATGGGATGTGCATAAGTTACAGGCTGCGCTGACGTGGTTGAACAGTGTTCCCGAGGAGGTCCCTGCGTTGTATTTCGGTCGCACGGAGTTAGTTGATCAGCGCGGGGACGCATTGGGTTATTCGCCGTTGTTTCGGCGTCCACCTTCGTTCGCCAACGCATTGGTTCAGAACATCGGCGGCGGTAATACCATGGTGTTGAATCATGCCGCGCGTTTACTCCTGGAAGAAGCCGGGCAACATCTGGACATCGTCTCCCATGACTGGTGGGCGTATTTGTTGATCACCGGTGTGGGTGGCAACGTTTTCTACGATGCCACACCTTATGTTCATTACCGGCAGCACGGCGCCAATCTGGTCGGTTCGAACTCCGGCTGGTCAGCCCGAGTGGTTCGGATACGCATGTTGTTTCAAGGCCGTTTCCGGCACTGGAATGCGGCCAATATTGCAGGTCTGGAAACGATCCAGCATCGCCTTACGCACGAAAATCGACTCATTCTGGAAAAATTCAAAGCGCTGCGTGGTCAGCATTTCCTCGGTCGGCTACTTGGCCTGCGCCGCTCCGGAGTCTATCGCCAGACGGTGCTCGGTAATCTTGGCTTGCTGTTTGCCAGTGTGATTAACGAAATCTGACAGGCGTGGCTTCACGCATCATTTCAATAAGGAGCTTCCTATTAACGTGACCCCCCATCTAACGCCTGGGGCCGACCCCCTGAGTCTTATTCGCAGCCTATGGCAGTATCGTCAACTTATCGCTGTCATGACCAAACGAGAAGTCATTGGCCGTTATCGAGGCTCGATAATGGGCCTGGCCTGGTCTTTCTTTAACCCCGTCCTGATGCTTGCTGTTTACACGTTTGTTTTCTCGGAAATCTTTCAAGCGCGTTGGGTCGGTCAAGAGACCGGAAAAGGTGGTTTTGCAATTCTTCTCTTCGTAGGGATGATTGTGCATGGCCTGTTTTCCGAGTGTGCCAACCGTTCGCCCGCCCTCATCATTTCAAACAGCAACTATGTCAAGAAAGTCGTTTTTCCGCTGGAAATCCTGACCGTAGTCACATTGGGGTCCGCCCTGTTTCATACCCTTGTCAGCCTGGTGGTCTTATTGGCTGCTCAGTTTTTATTGACTCAGCAGTTGCAAGTCAGTGCCCTGTTTTTTCCGTTGATATTACTGCCTTTGGTGATCGCGACATCAGGCGTCAGTTGGGGCCTGTCCGCCCTGGGTGTTTATCTGCGCGATGTGGGACAGGTGATTGTGGTGCTCACCACCGTATTACTGTTTTTATCACCGGTACTGTATCCCGTGGCGGCATTGCCAGCAGCCTATCAGCCCTGGCTGAAACTCAATCCGCTGACGTACATCATTGAGGAAAGTCGCAATGTATTACTGCTCGGAAAATTCCCGCAATGGGACAGTCTGGCGACAGCCATGTTGAT
This sequence comes from Pseudomonas sp. HP_14, assembly GCF_055283875.1. NCBI lineage: Bacteria > Pseudomonadati > Pseudomonadota > Gammaproteobacteria > Pseudomonadales > Pseudomonadaceae > Pseudomonas > Pseudomonas sp. HP_14. Next base: position 81,902 of record NZ_JBTOQI010000044.1, read on the forward strand.
CGCGTTGGCGATTGCCTCAGCCGGGTTCTGGTTTTTTCAGAAAACCCGCAAGGGGTTTGCCGATGTCATCTGAAGAAAATGTCATCAGCGTACGTGACATTTCCAAATGCTTTCATACCTACGAAAAACCTTTTGACCGGCTCAAGCACTCCATCATCCCCCGCCTGCAACGCAAACTCGGATCCCCTGTAACGTCCTATGGCAGAGAATTCTGGGCACTGCGCAACATTGATTTTGACGTTCGCCGCGGTGAAACCGTGGGCATCGTTGGGCGCAATGGCTCAGGCAAGTCCACGTTGCTGCAGATTATCTGTGGGACTTTGACGCCTTCGGCTGGGGTTATACAGACCCATGGTCGGGTCGCGGCGCTGCTTGAGTTGGGCTCCGGCTTCAATCCGGAGTTCACCGGGCGGGAAAATGTCTATCTGAATGCTGCGGTGCTTGGTCTGGATCGTGACGAGGTCGATCAACGTTTTGATGCCATTGCCAGCTTTGCGGATATTGGTGAGTTCATCGATCAGCCGGTCAAGGCGTATTCCAGTGGCATGGTGGTTCGTCTTGCGTTCGCGGTACAGGCTCAGGTAGATCCCGACATTCTGGTCGTGGACGAAGCGCTTTCAGTAGGCGACGCACGATTCCAGGCCAAATGCTTCGAGCGGTTGCGGCAGTTGAAAAACAATGGCACCAGTATCCTGCTGGTGACTCATGCCAGCGAACAGGTGGTCACTCACTGCGACCGTGCCGTTCTACTGGAGCAAGGGAGGGTCGAGATGCTCGGGCCCGCGAGGCCGGTGATCAACCGTTATCTGGATATTCTTTTTGGTCGGGACACGCCTGCCGAACGCATGCAGGCGCGGTCAGAGAAACTATCGGCTGTAGCCAGCCTTGATACTTCCCGGGCGGGTACAACACCGCAGTTACTATTCGATCAAGGCGCTTACGCCAGTCGTGCCGGGTTCAACGCTCATGAGTATCGATGGGGCAATGGCGCTGCCAGCGTGCTGGACTTTCACCTTGTCGCCGATGGTCGCTGCTTTCCTGCCGTCATCGAACCCGGTGCTGAAGTGGTTCTGCATCTGGCCATCCGCTTCCACCGAATGGTCATCAACCCGATCCTTGGCTTCACGATAAAAACCAAAGAAGGAGTGACCGTTTACGGCACCAACTCCTTGTTGCTCTCCTGTGCCGCGACTCAACGACTCGGCGCAGCCGACTCCGATGCCATTGCCTGCCTGCAGTTCACCAACCGACTTGCCAGTGGTGACTACTTCATCTCCATCGGTGTTGCCTCTAGGGAAGGTGAGGACGTCGTTCCCCATGATCGTCGTTACGACTCCATTCATTTCGTCGTGCCATCAACCCCGCAAGCGCTTGGCCTTATAGATCTGGCCGTCACTATGGATATCGATCAGGTGCCTGAACATGATCAAGCTACAAGAGAAGGGATACCGCTTTAACTCCGAGACCGGCATATGGGTGCGCGACGATTATCAGGGGCTTTCTTACAGCGATGGTGATGAAAGCGAAGAGCGGATAGCGCGGATTATCCGAGAGGCTGAAGATTTGTCAGTCCTGTCCAGGGAGTTGACTAATCAAAGCGTTGGTTGGGCGTCGATTTATCATCTGGACAGTGCCAGGGCCAATATCCTGCGCCCGTTCGAGGGCTACCTTTGCGGGCGGACGCTGGAGGTCGGCGCTGGTTGTGGTGCCATCAGCCGTTATCTGGGGGAGTGCGGTGGTTCCGTCCTGAGCCTGGAAGGCAGTGTGCGCCGAGCTCATATAACGGCGAGCCGTACGCGGGACCTGGATAATGTCGTAGTGGTCGCCGAACGTTTTGAAGAGTTTGATACCGACGAGCGTTTCAACGTCGTGACGCTTATAGGCGTGCTGGAATATGCCGGTGTCTTTAGCCAGGACAAGGACGCAGCACTTCGGATGCTCAAGCGTGCGCGTCAGCTGTTATTGCCCGACGGCAAGCTGTTCATCGCCATTGAAAATCAGTTGGGGCTGAAGTATTTCGCCGGGGCCCCCGAAGACCATATCGGATTACCTATGTATGGGATCGAGGGGCGTTACACCAAAGGAAAACCACAAACGTTCGGTCGAAAAGAACTGGACGCCCTTATCAAGGCGGCAGGTTTTCAGCAGTCAGAGTTCCTGTACCCGGCTCCGGATTACAAATTGCCCCACTCGATCATCACTGAGCGGGGGTTCAATACGGACTCATTCGATGCGGCAGCCCTGGCCTGGCAAAGCGCCAAAAGAGACCTGCAATTACCGAAGGAAACTACGTTCAATCTTGAGCGTACCTGGCCTGTGGTGATCTCCAATGGTCTCGGTGCTGAGCTGGCAAACTCGTTTCTGGTCGCCGCGTCATGTGCTGCTGAAACCTGTGTGGTGGCGAATATTCTGGCGTATCACTACAACACTGGTCGTATCCCGGTGTTCTGTAAGTCGTCACGGTTTATCAAAACCCCGACAGGTATTGAAGTTCAGCATGAGCGGCTGTTTAAAGGCCCGGGGAATCAACCCGAAAGTCATTTTCAACATATCCTCACAGACGTCGACTCCTACGTCTGTGGCGCTCCTCTAAGCCAGCGTTTCGTCAATATTGCGACCACGCCGGACTGGATGACCCAGGATTTTGGGGTGTTTATCCGGGAGTATCTGGAGCACCTGCGAGCCCTGCTTTCAGTCCACGAGTGCAGCCTTGAGCTCAAGCGTATCGATGAGCAGTTGCCAGGTATTTTTGTCGATGCTGTGCCGCAGAACATCTTGGTCAAATCCGACGGTACTCCGCTGTTCATTGATGTCGAATGGGATTTATCGGGAGGTGTGGAACTGGGCTACTTGCTGGTGCGTGGACTCCTCCCGCTCATCACCAGCACCCAGCCCTTTCACCCCAGCATCATGCCGCCCACCCGCAAGCAGTTCATGTTAGAAGCGATTGACTCGGCAGGTCTGGTCATTACCGAGGAGGATATCAATCGCTACGTTGCGCTTGAGGCGTTGTTTCAGGGCCTGGTCACCGGGCGTTCGGCCAGTGAGTTCCTCGATTGGAAACCCGATGAGCCAATCAATCAGAAGGTGGTGCCTGCTGCAGTGCCTTTGCAAGCCAAGCTTTACTACAGCAACGGCGATGGCGAATTCAAGGAGTATGCGTGCATCACTCACGAATTGATTCCCGGCCATCAACAGTTGTGTTTTTCTTTTGCCTCGATGCCAGCCCGTCCCCAGCGATTAAGGCTCGACCCGGTCGACCAGAAGGTCTCGTTCGCACTGGATAATGTGCGCCTGCTCAGGGGGGGCAACGAAGTCTGGGCGTGGGACCGTGATGTCCAGAGTCTGATCGCTACCTCCGGGTTGATGAGGGTCGACAAGTCCGGTACGCCTGTCTTTTTCTTGAGTCTGGATGACGATCCTTATCTGGAGTTACCGGTTGACCTGTCTTTCATTGATGGGGTTGAGCATCTCAGCCTGCACCTTGACCTGGTGCTTTACACCGACGAGGTCATGGCGAGGCTGGTCAGCGTTGAGCTTAATAGCGTCAGCCAGTATCAGCAGGCGTTCCAGAGTTCGCTTGCACCGCTGGCTGAGCAAATTCAGGCGCTGAGCCGCAGTGTGGGAAATCTGGACAGGGTCACTCATGGCCTTGCTGAAAGTGTGATCGAGTCCGAGAAGGATACGATCGGCATGGTTGAGCGATTGCTGGTTGATCATCGCCAGATACTGACGCGGCAAATGGGAGAGCTGGACAGAGTCACTCACTCGCTGGCCGAAAGCGTCATCGAGACCGAGCATGAAACGATTGAGACCATCGAGCGCCTTTTGAGTGATCAGAGCCACGTTGCTAACGAACGAGGCGTACAGATAGAGCGACTAAAACAAGAGTTGCGCAGCCAGCAAATCGACAAAGACACCCACATCCATCATTTGAACCTGCATGTTATTGCGCTGGAGTCGTCATACAGTCGCAGGCTCTCCGCGCCCGTGCGTAAATCGCTAAGTGCCATCCGGCGCGTCAAGCGTATCTCGACGTTGGTCCCCTCAATGGTCCAGCGTGGCGGCGGACTCACGGAAACCATGGCCAGGGTTATTCGCGTTCTCAGGCAGCACGGCGTAAAGGGGCTCGTCGACCGGGTACGCTGGTTCAGCGGCACCGATCATGGTCAGAACGAAGACCTGTTGGCTCCCGAAGTACCCAGCCGCCACGACTATGCGGCATGGATCGAGCGCTATGACACGTTGAGCGTGCAGTCGCGCTGGGAGATAACCGAACATATCCGCACCTGGGAAAAACAACCGCTGATTTCCATCATCATGCCGGTGTTCGATCCGCCTCTGGATCTACTCCGGGCGGCGGTCGATAGCGTGCGATATCAGCTTTATCCCCATTGGGAACTGTGCATTGCCGATGATGCGTCTACTGATCTGGATGTCCGGCAATATCTGGAGCAGCTCCAAAACGATGATCCTCAAATCAAAGTGGTTTTTCGCGAACACAATGGTCACATATGCGCAGCGAGTAATTCGGCGATAGAACTCGCCAGGGGGGATTATCTGGCGCTGATGGACAACGACGATCTGATCGCAGAACACGCCTTGTATTGGGTTGCGCGCGCGGTCGTGGAGAATCCCGAAGTCGGGCTGATCTATTCGGACGAAGACAAGATTGACCTGCTGGGCAAACGCAGCAGCGCTTATTTCAAGCCCGACTGGAACGCTTTTTTGTTTCGCTCGCAGAACATGATTTGCCACTTGGGTGTTTACCGGCGCGATGTTGTTGAGCGTGTCGGAGGTTTTCGCCTGGGGTTCGAAGGTGCGCAGGATTATGACCTGGCCATGCGCTGTGCCGAACAACTCAAGCCCGATCAGATCTTTCACATCCCGAGAGTGCTCTATCACTGGCGCATCCACGAGGGCAGCACGGCACAAGGAGGCGATCAAAAACCCTATGCGGCAGAGGCTGGCCTCAAGGCGCTGAACGAGCATCTGCAACGTCAATCCATGTCAGCTCATGCGGAATTACTGCCTATGGGCATGTATCGGGTTCGTCATCGGCTGCCCGATGTTTCGCCATTGGTGAGCCTGATCATTCCGACGCGTAATGCGCATGTACTGGTCAAACAATGCATCGAGAGCATCCGGCAACTGACAACCTATGAAAACTACGAAATCATTCTCGTGGATAACGGCTCTGACGACGAAGAATCGCTTCGCTATTTCGCCGAGCTCGAAGGCGAGGCTGGTGTACTGGTGATACGCGATGAGCGACCTTTCAATTATTCGGCGCTGAATAATCTCGCGGTGAGCCAGGCGCGTGGCGAATTAGTGGGTTTGATCAACAACGATATAGAGGTCATCAGTCCTCAATGGCTGGAGGAAATGGTCTCGCTTGCGCTGTTACCTGGCGTGGGAGCCGTAGGGGCCCGACTCTGGTATCCAGATGATCGACTTCAGCATGGTGGCGTCATAGTCGGGATTGGCGGGGTCGCTGGACACTCACATAAATGCTTGCCCAGAGGCGAGTACGGCTACTTCTGTCGCGCATCGCTGATTCAGGAAATGTCCGCAGTGACCGCCGCGTGCATGGTCATCAGGAAATCAGTGTTCGAGCAGGTCAAAGGGCTGGACGAGGTTAACCTTAAAGTCGCTTTCAACGATGTCGACTTCTGCCTGCGTCTGCGCGAAGCGGGTTATGTGAATGTGTTTACGCCTTTCGCGGAGCTGTACCACCACGAGTCAGCGACTCGCGGTGCGGAAGACACGCGCCGCAAGAAAAAGCGCTTCAAGCGTGAGATTGATTACATGCTCGCAAGGTGGCCAGAGCTCAAGGTGGATTACGCCTACAACCCCAACCTGACCCTGGACCATGAAGACTTCGGCCTCGCGTGGCCGCCGCGGGTTTAGTTTCTATTTGACTGTGAACCAGCTCCAGCCATTGGCTGTACCGGCAAACGAAAGGCCTTTGTTCTCATCAAGCCTTGATGTGTCGTTGTCGGGCGCCAGGACGACATTGGCGCCCGACAAACGGAAATCGAACGTCGCCAGGTTGAGGGTCACCATGACGATGTCGGGGTGAGGTGTACCTAGTTTGTAGGCCCCTGCCGGGGGTTGTGCTCCGACAAAGGCGAGATGCTGGTAGCGGTTATAAACGTCTCGCTGTTTCCCGTCTGGATCCATTCGGCTCCACAGTGTTTTTTGCGGGAAGTAATTGATTCCGTTGACGACTGATATTCCGGATGCAATCAGGAACATTGCAGGCGTCGTGCTCTCCAGGACCACAACTCTTTTACCTTTCAGGGCGCTGGCTAGCGTGTCGGCAGTCGTGGGTACAGGACGCAGCCGGACTTCGCTGGGGGCGATGCTGATGGGATGAAAGCTCACTGTAGTCGCCAGCGACAGCCCCAGACTGATGAGGACAAAGGGTTTGAATCTGTTGGTTATCAGGAAGTAGCTGAGGGCAGCAGTGATGAGAAGTATCAATATCAACAGGCTGGATGTCATGCCGGACGTCAGGGTGCTGTCCAGCTGTGCGAGGCTGCGGTACACGATATAAATCCAGCCCACGGAGACCGCGACGGCAATGACTTTGACAGTTTGTGTGGCCTCTTGCGGTTGAGATTTTTGGCCCAACAAGAGTCGGGTAAGAATCAGGCTCGCAAGGCCCAATGCCAGATCAGCGCGATAGGGCGCAGAACGCCCCCACAAAGAGTATTTGGCCAGATCAGTCGGGAAACCGACAAACATGTAGTAGAGCAGTACTCCGCATATCGCGGTGAGCGACCATTCCAGTGCCGTCAGCCTGTTCTGTATGGCTCGCAATGCGACCAGGGCCGCCAAGGGCAGTAGCAGGTAATAAAAACTGGAGATTTCGCTTTGATTACTCATGGTGCTGTTGATCAGTTGCAGGGTCGGGATGTTCGTGAAACCTCTAAGCAGCAGTGGAAGTGTTGCCGTACCGCCCACGGTGAGCCGCTGCCCGGGATAGACCGTCTGGGACATTGTCTGCACCGCATCGCTGGCGTCTAACCACCATGCGGCGACGAGGGCGCCCGCTACACCCATCGCAAACAGATAGGTTATGCCTCTTGGAAGCGTTAGCTGCTGGTGGAGCTTTTCACGGATGACTATTCCTATCGTCATGGCAACGAACACGTAGCCGACTGAAACCTGCCAAGGGGGATACAGGATGAACGCAAACCCGGCACTCGCGAGTCCGAGCAAAACGCCCAACGGAATCAGCCTGTAGAGGGAGGAAGTTTTGAGAATCTGCAACGCACTGAGCAATATCAAGCAGGGGAAGAAAACGGTGTAAGCGGGCCAGAAGGACCAGCCAACGACATAAGGTGCGCAGCAGAACAGCGCTGAGAACAGGAAGCCATGCTTCCAGTGCTCGTCAGACAGCCTGTTGAGTACGAACGCCAGTGCCAGGAAGCATCCGACGATTGGAAAACACCAGTTCCATGACAACGCACGCCTCAAATCAAATACAAAAAAGCCCCATGTGGCGGGCTTGGCCAGTGCCGTGACATGAGCGATGGGAACGCTGGTCATGCTGGTGACCATCATGTTCTGGCCATCCTCCCCCACGTTCTTGTTTACAACTGGAAACGGCGGCTCATGGTTGAATTGCGCTATGGCAAAGGGGGTCTGGACCAGCCACTCGTCGCTGCGTATTGGCTGGTCGTTGCCCATGATTCTGATGCTGTCCATTTCGACAAAGGGAGCATTGGCCTGGCCATGGTGTAACGAAGATCCCGTTAATCCCAGACCCACAAAGAGGAATGAAACCAGCAGGACAAATGAACTGAACAGCGCGGGCTCTGATAGGCCCAGCGCGAATCGGTGATTGATCCGCTGAGTGATCACGGTCGATTTAATGAACGCAATGGCCAGGAACAGCACGCTAAAGGCAATGATCAGTTTTATTGGGCGGATAACGCTCTTGTCATTGGCAGGGTCCTGATAAACATAAAGGCTTTGCGCAGTTGCCGAGGGTGTCAGTGTTATCGACTCACCTGACGCAATCCGGGCTATCGCCGTGACTGCGTGTACCCCGGTTTTTATGCCGTCGGGTATTTCGAATGAAACTCTCCATCCTGAATTCAACCACTGAGGCCGCTGGAAGATTTCCGCCACGTCTGGCCGCAAAGGCTTTTCAAATACCCCGGCGTACACCTCTTTGTCATCCAGCCGTATTGCGATCGAGGTGATTTGTCGGCTGGCCTGCTCGGCGGCGGCCCACCCTTGAGCGGTGATGCGATTGTTTTCAAACGTGATCAAGTCGATATGACCTCGACCTGCCACGGGCGATAGTTGTGGCTCGGTTGCCCAAACGGTACTGCAGTTAATACTCAGCAGTAGTGCAATGTTGAACATATAAAACGGTTTGAAAATACTGAGTTCAGCCCTTGCTTCGTGGGCGCGCGCGCGAAAGGCGACTATCAGTCCTTTGATACAGGATGCGGCGTTGATAATGAGGCATGTCGAATAGCGAGGGCGAGAATTTGACGTCATTTATTGGCTGCCTTCTGTTTTAAATGATCAGTGACCAATCCAGAAAAACAGCGCTACTCTGGTGAGCGCAATCTGTGAAGCAGGCGTTGACTATACGATGTGCTTTATTGCTTTAGCAACCGGCGGACATGAACTATCGTGCTAGTCTAAGTCACTGTTATAGCCCTGTAGTGATAGCAAGTGTAACGTCAGCCTTACAATAACGTCGGCGTGCGAGTCATCACGTGATTTCGATAAGGGGGGTAATAGGATGTCGCTCAATAACTGTCCGGTGTGTGAAACACGGTTGAAAGAGTCGTTGTTTAACTGGCATTTTTCCTGCCCGAGTTGCGCCTATGAGCAGTCGAGTCTCTTGCCTGCCATTAATGAAAATAGGGCGCACGACAATATCGACGAGGCGGCAAGAGAAACGGGGCTGCGGGAGCTGCGACTCAGTAATTTCAGAATACTGCTGCAGGCCATCACCGCGTTGAAGCCCGAGGGTGGGCGCTTACTGGATGTGGGGAGTGCACACGGCTGGTTTCTTGAGGCCGCCATGGGTACTTATGACGTATTGGGTGTGGAGCCCGATGAAGCCATCTGTGCCGCCAGTGCTGCGCGTGGTCTCCCTGTCCGGAACGGCTATTTTCCGGATGTTTTACTGGACCTCGAAACATTTGACGTGATTGTATTCAACGATGTTCTGGAACATATTCCGCCGGTTATCGAGATCCTGCGGTCCTGTCATGAACGACTCAATGAAGGTGGTTATCTGGTTGTCAATTTGCCCAGCAGCAATGGCGTGTTTTATCGCGTCGCCCGGGTGTTTTCGCGGTTGGGTTACACGGGGTTCTTTGAGCGGCTTTGGCAAAAAGGCTTGCCTTCACCGCATGTGCATTATTTCAATGAACATAACCTTGCCGCGCTCCTTGAACGCAACGGTTTTGTAATGACCTCTACCGGGCGGCTGCCTGTCGTCAGCCTCACGGGGTTGTATTCCAGAATTTCCTTTGCCGGGAAAATGGGGCGGTTGAGCAAAGTTATTATTTATTGTGCCGTTGCCCTTGCATTGCCGGTTCTAAAGTTACTGCCCAATGACATTGTTTATTTAGTAGCGCGCAAAGCCTGACGGGTTAAAAACGAGGCCTGACTATCGGGCGGTCTTTTCATAAGACCGATTTTTCAACAGGATCCAGGTATGTGTAGCGGGCATTATGGGACGATTTTTTTTGCGGTATGTCGGCGTGGGCATGGTGAATACGGTGATTCACTGCGGTGTATTTGCAGTGCTGTTCTTCTGTGTAGGGGCCAGCCAGGCTGCGAGCAATTTGCTGGCTTTTACAGTAGCCGTAACCTTTAGTTTTTTTGCCAATGCCCGGTTCACGTTCAGCGCCGATGCTACGGCAGTGCGCTATTTCCTGTATGTCGCTTTCATGGGGCTGTTGGCTGGCACTTTTGGCCTGCTGGCCGATATCTGGGCGCTTCCTCCTCTTCTGATGCTGACGCTTTTTGCCTCTTTTAGCCTGGTGTGCGGGTTCATCTATTCCAGATTCATTGTGTTCTCAAAAACGCGGTCATGAGTGCTGCCAGGCTCATGAACGTTATTCGCTTTACAGGCTAATCGGGCTGGCCTGATGTGATTCCCGCTGACACGGCGTTCCTGCATTTCGCCAAAAGATGATGTATCCAAATTCCGGTTGCGCCGTGTTGCGGAGCAGCAGTCAGGTCCGGACTCTTCCAGAAAGCTGGGGCCGTGATGTACCCACAGAGCATCACCAAGGTACACACATGACCCATATCGCAATCGTTCTGCCGGCGTATAACGAAGAGCTTACCGTTGCTGCGACGATCGAAGATTTTTTTCAAGAGCTGCCAGATGCCTCGATCTGGGTGATAAACAATCGCTCGACCGACGCCACTGAGCACATTGCCCGGCAGACCCTGCAGAGGTTGAGGTGCCTGGGTGGAGTGGTCAATGAGCCTCGACCGGGCAAAGGCAATGCCGTCAGGCGCGCGCTTCTGGATATCGATGCTGAAGTCTACGTGCTGGCCGACGCTGACCTGACTTATCCCGCATCTGATGTTCACGCATTGCTCAAGCCCGTGCTGGCTGGCGAAGCCGATATGGTCGTGGGTGACAGGCACAGCCAAGGGCAGTATGCCGTCGAGAACAAGCGCGCATTGCACGGGTTTGGAAACCGTTTGGTACGTGACCTGGTGAACCGGTTATTCGGTGCAAACCTGGCCGATATCATGAGCGGTTACCGGGTTTTCAATCGGCGTTTCGTCAAAAGCTATCCGATACTTGTGGAAGGTTTCGAAATTGAAACTGACATGACGCTCCATGCACTCGACAAGCGTTTTCGTATCGTCGAAATTCCATCGGATTATCGTGACCGCCCCAGCGGGAGCTTTTCGAAGCTCAATACAGTCAAGGATGGGGTGCGGGTCGTGAGTACTATATGGAACATCCTTCGCTATTACCGACCCATGCTTTTCTTTGGCGGTTGCGCATTGATATTCGCGCTGGCGGGCCTGATCGCTGCCGTCCCGGTGATCAACGACTGGATCCGTGAGCAGTACATCTACCATATCCCGCTGGCTATCCTGGCAACGGGACTGGAGCTGGTTGCGGTGGCGATGGCTTCGATCGGGTTAATACTGGATTCAATTTCACAGCAGGATCGAAGGCACTTCGAGCTTGAGTTGTTGCGCATGACTCACCCTGCTCAGGGGCAGGCTGGTTGGAGCTCGCCTGAGAATGGACGGGAAGCCCGACCGGTTACTCAGGAGCGCGCTAACTCACAAAGCACAAAGCATCTGTGAGCGCGCGGCTGATTTAAGTCAAATCCTGAAATGACTCACCATCGTCTGCAACTGATTACCCAGACGCGCCAGCTCAACGCTGGACGCGGCAGTCTCTTCACTGGCCGAAGCGGTCTGCTCGGAGATGTCGCGCACGCTGATGATGCTGCGGCTGATTTCTTCAGCCACAGAGCTTTGCTGCTCGGCAGCGGCGGCGATTTGCTGGTTCATGGACTGAATGCTGGAAACCGTCTGGGTAATGCTGCCTAGCGAGGTCCCGGCTTTGCGGGTCAGGGCGACGCTGCTGTCGGTCAGTTCGCGGCTGCTGAGCATGATGCTCGAGACCTGACGCGTGCCGTTTTGCAGGCCGCTGACCAGGCTTTCGATTTCTTCGGTCGATTGCTGGGTCCGTTGCGCCAGGCCACGGACTTCATCTGCTACGACGGCAAATCCACGACCGGCTTCCCCTGCGCGCGCCGCTTCAATGGCGGCGTTGAGGGCCAGCAGGTTGGTTTGCTCGGCAACCGCTTTGATCACGTCCATGACCTTACCGATCTTGTCGCTTTCCTGTTCCAGCTGAGTCATCGCATCGGCGGAACGCACCACTTCAGAAGCCAGACGCTCGATTTGTGCGATGGCTTCACCGACGACTTTGTCGCCTGCGCGGGCTTCGCTGTCGGCTGCCGAAGCGGCCTGGGATGCTTGCTCTGCGTTGCGGGCAACTTCCTGCACGGTGGCTGACATTTCGTTCATGGCGGTGGCAACCTGGTCAGTTTCGACCTTCTGGCTGTTGACCCCGGCGCTGGTCTGCTCGGTCACTGCGGAAAGCTCTTCGGCAGCGCTGGCGATCTGCGTGACGCCATCACGAATGCCGCCGATCAAGTCGCGCAGCGTGCTGCCCATACGCTGAATACCTTGCTGCAATTCGCCCAGTTCATCGCGGCGGGTTACGACGGCACTGTGTGTAAGATCGCCGGAGGCAATGCGCTCGACTACATTCAGCGTGTCCCGCAGCGGACGGTTGATCTGTTGGGTGATGACGGCTGCCGCAAGTGTGCCCAATACCAGTGCCAGCAGCGTGCAGGTGATTTGCAGAGTGCGTGCCTGACTGGTGTTCTGTTCGCGAGCATTGAGCTGGAAGTCGTACATGGCGTCACTTGCCTGAGTGATCGCGCGCCCTTGTTCAAGGGTTTCTTTCGTGGCGTCCATGACATCCGCATTGGCTGCTGTGAAGCGCTGTACGGCGGCGCGATAGCCGATCAGCGAAGTCTCTAGCTGCTTGAGCTTGTCACCATGTCTGGTTCCAAAGGTCGCGTACAGCTGCTCCATGCCTTTGAGTGCAGTGTCGAGTTGCCGGAACGCGTTGTCTTTGGTGCTCGTCGTCGCGTTACCGGTATAACCGCGGACTTCGTAGCGCACCAGTGCCAGGTTTTCCTTGGCCTTCATGATGTCCTGATAGGCAGCGAAGCGTTCATCACCTGAAGGCATCTGCATCACGTCATCCAGAATCTGACCAATCAGCTCTGCGCCTTTGACGGCATAGACGCCCATCTCTTTGCGTACTGAGGCGTCGGTTTTATAAGCCTCGCGCATCTTGCTCAGCGACTTCTGATAATCAGCGGTCAGGCTGCTGATCTTCTGCAGGCTGCCCAGGTTGGTTGCGCTGGCAAATACCGTGGCAAGACGCTTTTGTTGCGCATCGAACTGATCCAGTGCCGTTTGTGCCACGGCCGCGCTTTTCTCGTCGCCCTTATCCACCACATATTGCAAGCGTGCGGAGTTCACGTCGTCCAGCAGAGCATTGAGCTGGGTGATGTCGACCATTCTGTCGCTGCGTTCAATCAGCTTGCTGACGCTACTCCAGCCTGTGGCTGCAAGCACGGCAGTCAGAATCAGCACTACGCCGAAACCCAGCGCCAGTTTCATTTTGACGCTGATATTTGCAAACCACGTATTCATGACACTCCTTGGAAATCTTGCCAAAGCTGCAGTAAGGGAGCCAGCGATAGAGATGAACGGACGACGCTGATCACTGATCGAGGCGCTAGCCTGAAACAAATTGATATATATGAATGTATGAATACTAAAAATTGTGGCGCTTGGCCATCAATTTTTTGGCGTCATTTTATCTAGGGTGTCGGGACGATCTTGCAAATACGTGCTTCAGAAACGCTCAAGCCCGGCATTTAGCCGGGCTTGAGGTGTATTGCGAGGTGCTGACTGAAAAGGGTCAGACCTTGAAGTGGCTCACCAGCATTTGCAGCTGATTGCCCAGGCGGGCGAGTTCAACGCTGGATGCGGCGGTCTCTTCGCTGGCCGAAGCGGTCTGCTCGGACACATCGCGCACGTTGATGATGCTGCGGCTGATTTCCTCGGCCACTGCGCTTTGCTCTTCCGCTGCGGCCGCGATTTGCTGGTTCATCGCTTGAATGTTGGAAACCGTCAGCGTGATGCTTTCCAGCGATGTACCGGCCTTGCGAGTCAGGGTCACGCTGCTTTCAGTCAGCTCACGGCTGCTGAGCATAATGCTTGAAACCTGACGGGTGCCGTTCTGCAAGCCGGCGACCAGCGCTTCGATTTCTTCGGTGGATTTCTGTGTGCGCTGCGCCAGACCGCGGACTTCGTCAGCGACTACCGCAAAACCGCGACCAGCTTCACCGGCACGCGCAGCTTCGATCGCAGCGTTGAGGGCCAGCAAGTTGGTTTGCTCTGCGACGGCTTTGATCACGTCCATGACCTTGCCGATCTTGTCGCTTTCCTGCTCAAGCTGAGTCATCGCGTCAGTGGAGCGCACGACCTCAGCGGCCAGACGTTCAATCTGCACGATGGCTTCGCCGACAACTTTGTCACCGTTGCGTGCTTCTTTATCGGCTACCGATGCCGCGTGGGACGCTTGCTCGGCATTGCGTGCAACTTCCTGCACCGTGGCCGACATTTCGTGCATGGCGGTTGCCACTTGATCAGTTTCAACTTTCTGACTGTTAACACCCGCGCTGGTCTGCTCGGTGACTGCAGACAGTTCTTCTGCGGCGCTGGCAATCTGCACAACGCTGTCACGGATATTGCCGATCAGATCACGCAGGGTTGTACCCATGCGCTGAATGCCCTGTTGCAGTTCACCCAGTTCGTCGCGACGGGTCACGACCATGGTGTGCGACAAGTCGCCGGAGCCGATGCGCTCGACAACTTCCAGGGTATCTTTCAATGGACGGGTGATCTGACGCGTGATGATCACTGCCGCCAACACGCCCAGCACCAGGGCAAGCAGGGTGCAGATCAATTGCATGTTGCGTGCGTCAGCGCTTTCGCTGTCGCGACGATCCAGCTGGATCTGGTACATGTCATCACTGAGTTTGACGATAGTTGCGCCTTGGGTCGTCATGTTTTTGCGCAGTACCGCGAGGCTGGCAATGGTGGTTTTGAAGCCAATCAAAGAGGTGCGGTACTCGCCCAGCTCGGCTTCCAGCTGCTTGAGACGGTCAGCTTGTACGCCACTGAAAGTCGATTGAGTGGCTTGCAGACCTTTGATCGCGTTCTCGATCTGGTTCAGCGCCTTTTGCTCATTTTCAGGCGTGGTGTTCCCGGTATAACCGCGAGTCTCATAACGCGCGAGCATCAGGTCCTGTTTGACCTTGCTGATGGCTTGATACTGTTCGAAGCGGCGTTCGTCGTCTGCGCCCAGGTTCAATACATCAGCGTAGAGTTGATCGACCAGCGCATTACCTTTGTCGGCATGAACGCCCATTGCATCGCGTGCGCTATTGCTGGCTTTGTAGCCCGCGCGCATTTCGGCGAGGCCTTTTTCATATTCGGCGATTACGGTGCTCAGTTGCTTCAACAGTGCAATGTTTTCCGGGCTCTTGAAGCTTTTCAGCAGTTTTTCCTGCTGAGCCTTGAAGCCATCCAGGGCCACCTGAACGGTCTGAGCCACGGTGTCGTCACCGTCTGCGACCATGTACTGCAAACGCGTCACGCGTAATTTGGTCAACTGGGCATTGAGTTCGGTGATGTCACTCATCCAGTTGCTGCGGTCAATGAGTTTGCTCAGGCTGTTCCAGCCAGTCAGAGCGAGGATGGCAGTAAAAATAAGCACGAGCCCAAAACCGAGGGCGAGCTTCATATTGACGCTGATATTGGCGAACCAGCTGTTCATTGTGTTTCTCCACGAGTTTTTTTGCTTGGAAGATCAATCACAGCCGGAGCGTTATTTTTTTAAGGCAGCGAGATATCTGTACAACACCCTATCGGCAAGGGTTTACGAACCTGAATGGCCGATCGTCAAAAAGTAAGGCACAGTTTCAAGCAGTTGTTTGATCAACAGTTTTTTAATCGCGGAAAGTTTTAAGCAGATATCGGACATCATATTTGTTGAGCTAATTATCACGCAGATAATTGGATCCAATTATCTCTTTCGCAGAGTGTGTTGGTTAGGCGGGCTTTATATATACCCCGATGACCACAAGGCTTTATTGCAGACAAAATTAAGCCCGGCCAAAGCCGGGCTGTTTGAAGAGCAGAATAAAATCAGCTCAGACGATTTGCACCAACGTGGTCAGCACCATCAGCGGCGAGGCGATTTGCACCGACGTGATCAGCACCATCAGAAGTGAGACGGTTAGCACCGACGCGGTCAGCACCGTCAGCAGCGAGACGGTTAGCACCGACGTGATCAGCACCATCAGAAGTGAGACGGTTAGCACCGACGCGGTCAGCACCGTCAGCAGCGAGACGGTTAGCACCGACGTGATCAGCACCATCAGAAGTGAGGCGGTTAGCACCGACACGGTCAGCGCCATCAGCAGCGATGCGGCTTGCACCGACGTTGGTATGAACTGCACCACCTTCAGCCACAACGATGACTGCCGGAGTAGGGTCTATCAGGTTGGTGTCGTTGTTGCCTGGAAGGCTTGGAAGCTGTGGAGAAGCGAAAGCACTTGAAGCCAGTACGGAGAAGGCAAGGCCGAAAATCAGTTTTGAAGTTTTCATGGTAGTTGCTCCAGATCGGGTTAGTTGTTAACTCGGTATGGAGGCAATGCTACGCCGCTGAGATTTATTAAGAAGTCAATGCTATTGGTACCCATCATTGGCCAAATTGATAGTTGGAAATGCCGCTCAAGGAACGGTGATTCAGGTCGATGACGAGGTGCATTCGAATTTCTTTTATCGGCGTACATGGGTAGCTGCATGTGAACGAAGCCCAGGCAACAGCGAGCCGTTATAAGGGCTCCTACAGCACCTTCCTTTTACCTCTTGGGGTGCTGTTCATCGGTGCTGTCCTTTCCTATGGATTGGGCGCATTGGATAACGCACGCTCTCGAGACAGCGAGCGAGATGGCGTGACGTTGCAGCTCAGCAGTCTGGGGACGCGATTGGCGGAGCGCGTTCGATTTGCTTTCAGTGGCACCGAGGGTATCGCGCAGCTCATCAGCATCGACGGCAGTATTTCCCCACAGCATTTCAGGCGCATGGCTCAAAGCGCAATCGAGGCTGTCCCTTACATTCGCCACATCGTCATCGCGCCCGGTGATGTGATTCAGGATACCTACCCCCTGGCAGGCAACGAGGGCATTATCGGGCTGAACTATAGAGCCCGACCGGAGCAGTTCCCCCTGATTGTGAAAGCGCGTCTGTCGGGCGCGGCTTTGCTGGCAGGGCCTGTGACCTTGTATCAGGGCGGCCGGGAACTGATCTACCGCCGTCCTGTTTTCCTGTCTGCCCATGATGAACATGATGCTTACTGGGGCCTCGTTTCTGTGGTTGCCGGTACTGAAGCGTTGCTGAAAGCCGGTGGCCTTGAGGAAGAGCAAGGGCTCAGAGTGGCGCTGCGCGGCCAGGATGGTCGAGGGTCTGCGGGCGGGATGATTTACGGCGATGCAGCGCTTTTTGATGGCGATCCCGTCGTCGTCGAGGTCAGTATTCCCGGTGGCACCTGGCAACTGGCGGCTCAGCCCAAGGCTGGCTGGGCAAAAGTCACCATTATCGACTCCTCGCTTTTTCTTCTGGCTATTTCCACATCGCTGCTGCTGAGCATTTTTATTCTGCAGGCCAGCTTTAATCACCGATTGATTCGTCGACGAAACTCCGAGCTGCGCGATGAAATCGCCGAGCGGGAAAATATTTCGTCTTCGTTGGTACAAAGTGAGGATCGCTTTCGCACTTTGTTCGAACGTTCTCCTGACCCTATCTGGATCAGAGGCCAGGATGGGCGGATTAACCTGGGCAACTCTGCTGGGCTTCGAGCTTTGGGGTTCGAGGGCCCTGCATTCCCGAGCGTTACCGTCGCCGATATTTCACCGCAGTTCCAGCCGGATGGTCAGTCCTCTGCGGACAAAGCTGCAGCCTTGAGGGCCGAGGTCGAGCGTGAGGGTTCATTGCGTTTTGAATGGGACCACAAGCGTGTGGATGGCAGTGTCTTCCCCACCGAGGTGACGCTGTGCACCATGCAGCTTGCACACGAGCAGGTGACGTACGCGATCGTGCGCGATATCACCGCTCGCAAGGAGGCTGAACGGGGGCTTGAGCGTCTGGCTCATTTTGACTCGGTGACCGGCCTGCCTAATCGGGTGCTGTTCCACAAACAGCTGAATCAAGGCATTGAGCAGGCAAAGCGGCAAAACAACTGCATGGCCGTGCTGATGCTGGATCTGGATGGTTTCAAAATGGTCAACGACAGTCTTGGCCACCCCATGGGGGATTTATTGCTGCAACATGCCACTCGCCGTTTTGTCGATGCGGTGAGGTTCGGGGATGTTGTCGCCCGATTGGGGGGCGACGAGTTTGGTTTCATTCTCGACGGGCTTGAGTGCGAGGCGGACGCCGTCCCTGTGGTGGGGAAGATCCTGCGATCGTTACAGGAACCGTTCGATCTGGAGGGCACCGCCGCACTCGTGACCGCCAGTATCGGCGTCACGATGTACCCCGCGAATGGTGCTACCGCCCAGGCGCTGCTGACTCAGGCCGATACGGCGATGTACGCCGCCAAAGAAGGCGGGCGCAATGATTTCTGTTTCTACCAGTCGCATATGACCACGCTGATTCAGGCGCGAGTGGCGCTGGAGGCCGCACTGCGTCAGGCACTTGAACGCAATGAGTTCGAGGTCTGGTATCAATCCAAGCTGGATCTGAAAAGTGGCCGGGTTGAGGGGGCGGAGGCACTGATCAGATGGCGCAGCCCGACGCTTGGGCTGGTGTCGCCTGCCGATTTTATCCCGCTTGCAGAGCGCACCGGGTTGATCGTCTCTATTGGCCAGTGGGTGCTGGAGCACGTGTGCCGTCAGGCCCGGCGCTGGCGCGATAGCGGAGTATTTACCCGGCACGTGGCGATCAACGTCGCAGTGCTGCAAATAGAACGCGGAAATTTTGTCGAAGACGTGCGGTTGGCTTTGCAGCGCCATGACCTGCCGCCTCAGGCGCTCGAGATTGAAGTCACCGAAAGCCTGATCATGAATCGCCAGGAGTTGGCGCACACGGTACTGAGTCAGTTGCGCAGCATGGGGCTGACTGTCGCCGTCGATGATTTCGGCACGGGCTACTCGTCCCTGGCGTATTTGAAAGACTTGCCCATCGACAACCTGAAGATAGATCGCACGTTCGTTTCCGGTCTGCCCCATGACAAAGCCTACGTCGCGATTACCCAGGCGGTTATCGAATTGGGTCATGCACTGGGTTTCACTGTCACCGCCGAAGGTATTGAAACCCCGGAACAACTGGCCTTCCTGCGTAATGCCGGTTGTGACACGGGGCAAGGTTATTTGATCAGCCGACCCATGCCGGTAGACGAATTTGAAGAATGGCTGGGGGTTCCCATCCCGACTTGAAAACGTGATCTATAATCAAATGGCCACCATTCATCGGAAGGTTTTCATAATCCTGTCATCCGGCCGACACGAATGAGTAAGCGCACTGTCCATTGATGCACTTGGCCCACACTGGAACGGAGATCCGGTCGGTTTTAAAACTGGATGAAATTTCAGAGCCGCGCCTCATGAAGAAAACGTTGCTCGCCAATTTGCGAGCGCTTATGTCTGTGCCTCACGACAACCCCGGCTTGGTCAAAGCCCAATACATCGCGTTGTCCCGACAACTGCCGATGATGTATTTCATTCTGCTCATCAATACGCTGGTGTTGGCGGGCACTCACTATTCATTGGCACCGCGCTGGCTGGCCGTTTATTGCCCGCTGATCATGACGGTATTCGGTGTCATCCGTGCTGCGGAGTGGTGGCGAACCCGCAACCGCATACCCAGCCCGGGACAGATGCTGGCTGCCTTGAAGCGCACGAATCGTCTTGCGCCCTTTGTCGCGGCCGGGTTTACCGCGTGGTCGCTGGCGCTGTTTCCGTATGGCGATAGCTACGGTCAGGCTCATGTCGCCTTCTACATGGCGATTACGGTCATCGGCTGCATCTTTTGCATGATGCATTTGCTCCCCGCAGCGCTGGCGACCACGGTTGTGGTCAACACCGCGTTTGTGATTTTTTTCGCATCGACCAACAACATCACTTTTATTGCCACTGCGATTGATGTGCTGCTGGTCTCCGTTGCGATGCTCGTCATTCTGAAAGCCCAGTACGGCGATTTCACCCGGCTGGTGAACATGCAGGCCAGCACTGAAAGGCTCAGTAACGAGAACCGTCGCCTCGCCAACATGGACAGCCTGACCGGGCTGGCAAACCGCCGACAGTTTTTTTCTCAACTGGAAGCCTTGCTGACGAATGCCCGCGAGCAGGACGTGCGTCTGGCGGTTGGCTTAATCGACCTGGACGGCTTTAAACCGGTGAATGATCTTTACGGCCACAGTATTGGCGACAAGCTGCTGTATCAGGTCGGGCAACGTCTGACAGGACTGCTCGATGACGGCGTGCACCTGGCCCGACTGGGCGGCGACGAGTTTGCGTTGATCATGACCGATGCCAAAAGCGACGAGCAATTGCGTACTTTCGGTGAGCTGATCTGTGCGCAAATGCGTGAGCCGTTCATGCTCGTGGATATTCCGATTCAAATCAGTGCTTCCTTCGGTATCGCAACGTTTCCTGATCTGGCGGCCAGCGAAACCGAAGTCTATGAGTACGCCGATTACGCGCTTTACCAAAGCAAGCGGAACAGACCCGGTACGGTCTGTATGTTTTCCGCTGCCCACCGTCAGCAACTCAATCGGCAAGGGCTCACCGAGCAGGCCTTGCGCAGGGCTGACTTGCATGAAGAGTTTCACGTGGTCTTCCAGCCGATCATGGACATCTGCACTCAGCGCACCGTAGCGTTCGAAGCACTGGCTCGTTGGAAAAGCCCTGAATTGGGTAACGTCCCGCCCAGTGAATTTATCCCCATCGCCGAACGCATCGGCATGGTAAACCGCCTCACTGTGCCGCTGCTGACCAAGGCCCTACGGACTGCAAAGTCCTGGCCCGCCGGGGTTCATCTATCGTTCAACCTGTCCGCGCATGACTGCGGGTCGGAAGAGGCGGCGCAGATTATCGTGCAGGTCATCAAGGACAGCGGATTCGATCCGGCGTGCCTGGACCTTGAAATCACCGAAACGGCGGTTATTCAGGACCTGGCCCAGACTCAAGCCGCCATCGCCCTGTTTCGCAACCTGGGCTGCGGCATTTCCCTGGATGACTTCGGTACCGGATATTCGAGCCTTAGCCAGATACATGCCCTGTCCCTGACCAAACTCAAGGTCGACCGCACCTTCGTTACCGACCTGCACCTCAACCCGGCGAGCTTCAAGATCGTCAAATCGCTGATTGCGTTGTGTCACGACATGCAGCTTGAGTGCATCGTCGAAGGGGTGGAAACCGAGGCCGAACTGGATGCGCTGAAAAGCCTGGGCTGTATGTCGGCGCAGGGCTACCTGTTTTCGCGGCCGATGCCACCGGAAGACATTGACCGGTGGTTTAACAGTGAGCAAGTGAGCCTGGTCTGCGCGCTCTGAGATGACCGGAACTGCTGAATGCGATGGCTGCGTGTCAGGCTAAATGCTTCGCAGCCTTCGGCAGCTCCTACAGATGCCTAGCGAGACTATCCGCAAACCTCAGTTCCCGCGATTGCCCCAGCAGCAACCCCTGATTCAACTCTGTCACCTGCCGGATGTAATCCCATAACACCGTAATCCGCTTCAACTTCCTCAAATCCTCGCGGCAATACATCCAGAAATGCCGGGTGATGTTCACCTCCTCTGGCAGTACCGGTATCAGTCGCGAATCCTGAGCGGCTAGAAAGCACGGCAAGATGGCCAGTGCACGCCCTTGCAGCGCAGCGAGGTATTGGGCAATCACGCTGGTGCTGCGCAGTTGCGCCTGCGCGCCGGGCAGCAGATTGCTGAGGTAAAGCAGTTCGGAACTGAACGCCAGATCATCCACGTAGCTGATGAACGTATGCGCGGTCAGGTCAGCGCTGCTATTGATGGGCGCATGAGCGTCGAGATAGTCCTGGGTCGCATACAGGCGCAGGTTGTAGTCGCACAGTTTGCAGCACACATAAGGCCCATGTTCCGGGCGTTCCAGGGCTATGACGATATCGGCTTCACGCTTGGAAAGGCTGATGAAGTGCGGCAGCGGCAGAATGTCCACCGAGATGTCTGAGTAGTTATCAAGAAAATGGCTGAGCTGCGGCGTGATGAAAAAACTGCCGAAGCCTTCGGTACAGCCGATGCGAATATGCCCGGACAAGGCCAGGCCTGATCCTGAAACCTGCTCGCAGGCCAAATGCAGGGTGCTTTCGATGGACTCGGCATAGCCCAGCAATCGTTGCCCCTCGGCGGTGAGGACGAAACCGTTATTGCGGGACTTCTCGAACAGCAGCGTCCCGAGCGAGCCCTCCAGCGAAGTAATGCGTCGCGACACAGTGGTGTAATCCACCGCCAGACGTTTGGCTGCAGTGCTGGCCTTACGGGTGCGGGCCACTTCAAGGAAAAACTTCAGGTCATCCCAGTTCAGGCTGGTCAGGGAGGTGATGTTTTTTTGCATGTTGGTCCTGCTTTTATGTGCGTTCTTGTTAGAAGTTTGCACATCTATACTCCAATGCACGGCCTGACGAAATGCAATCCGGTAGGAACGAACTTGTTAGCGATGCGATATTTCTGATTACGCAGGCCCAGCGGCTCGCCAACAGGTTGGCTCCTGCAGAAATCGATCCCCGTTGAAAAAATCCCAGGCAACACCCCACGACATAACACCCTGCACAACAATAAATAAGCGGAGGAGTTTATGAAGGACGCAATGACGGCGGACGCTGGTGCACTCGATGCCGGTCCCGCGAAGAAAACCAAATCCTATCGTCTTGCCGGTGCGGCGAGCATGGCGGGCACTACCATCGAGTGGTACGACTTTTTCCTGTACGGCACTGCCGCCGCTTTGATCTTCAACAAAATTTTCTTTCCGGCTCTGGACCCGATCACCGGTGTATTGGCGGCATTCGCCACCTATGCAGTGGGCTTTCTCGGGCGGCCTTTGGGCGGGATTATTTTCGGGCATTTCGGCGACCGCATCGGGCGCAAATCCATGCTGTTGATGACGCTGATGATGATGGGTATTCCGACCATCATCATCGGTCTGATTCCCACGTATGAGCAGATCGGTTACTGGGCGGCGCTGATTCTGGTGGTCATGCGCTTTCTGCAAGGCATGGCGGTCGGTGGCGAGTGGGGCGGCGCGGTATTGATGGCCGTTGAACATGCGCCCGAAGGCAAAAAAGGCTTCTATGGGAGCCTGCCACAAACCGGT
The DNA here is from genome assembly GCF_055283875.1 of Pseudomonas sp. HP_14. NCBI lineage: Bacteria > Pseudomonadati > Pseudomonadota > Gammaproteobacteria > Pseudomonadales > Pseudomonadaceae > Pseudomonas > Pseudomonas sp. HP_14. The sequence goes on from NZ_JBTOQI010000044.1 coordinate 104,929, forward strand.
GTGGGTGCCGGTTTAGTGCTGGCTACGCTGGCCATGGGCATGGTCGCCAAACTTCCCGAAGAAGACATGCTCAGTTGGGGCTGGCGACTGCCGTTTATTGCCAGCATCGTATTGCTGGGCGTCGGGTGGCTGATCCGTCTGAAGGTCCCGGAGTCGCCGGATTTCGAAAAGCTCAAGCAGGACAAAATCGCCGTCAAGGTGCCGCTGTTCAGGGTGCTGCGTGAACACCCACGCGAGACCCTGACGATTATTGGCGCGCGCACCGCAGAGAACGCCTGGTTCTACATGTCGGTGACCTTTGCTCTGGCCTATGCGGCCAATCAGCTACAGATTCCACGCGCCGATGTGCTCAATGCGATCACCGCGGGCGCGGCCCTTTCACTCATCACGATGCCGTTCTGCGGCTACCTCTCGGACAAAGTCGGCCAACGCCGCTTGTACTTCGCCGGTTTACTGCTGCTGTGCACATTCGCTTATCCCTTCTTCGCCATGCTCGGCACCCGTGAGCCGGTGTTGGTCTGGTGGGCGATGGTGCTGGCGGTAGGGGTGATCTTCCCGATCCTGTATGCCCCTGAATCCCTGTTGTTCGCCCGGCAGTTTCCGGCAGAAATCCGTTACAGCGGGATCTCGGTTTCAGTACAACTGGCTGGCGTATTAGGCGGTGGTTTCGCGCCGATGATTGCCACCAAGCTGCTGGCTTACGCCGATGGCAGCCCGCATTACGTGATCGTTTATCTGGTGGGTATGGGCGTTGTGGCTCTGGTTTGTACCGCGCTGATGAAGCGTGATCCGCCTCGGCATCGGGCGTCCAGCCCGAGTCCCGAATAACTGTTGATCAGGAGATTTCGATGAACGCTTCCCCTAACAAAAAGGACAATAACGTGGATCGAGTCAAGCTACTGATCGACGGCGAATGGGTGGAATCACAAAGCACCGAGTGGCACGACATTATCAACCCGGCGACCCAGCAAGTGCTGGCTCAGGTGCCGTTCGCCACACCCGGCGAAGTCGATGCCGCCGTGGCCGCCGCGCAGAAGGCTTTTCAGACCTGGCGTCATACACCGATTGGTGCGCGGATGCGCATCATGCTCAAGTTGCAGGCGTTGATTCGTGAACATTCGCCGCGCATTGCCGCAGTGCTCAGCGCCGAACAGGGCAAAACCATCGCCGATGCCGAGGGCGATATCTTTCGCGGCCTGGAGGTGGTGGAGCACGCCTGTTCCATTGGCAGCCTGCAAATGGGCGAGTTCTCCGAGAACGTCGCGGGGGGTGTTGATACCTACACCTTGCGCCAGCCCTTGGGCGTCTGCGCTGGCATCACCCCGTTCAACTTCCCGGCAATGATCCCGTTGTGGATGTTCCCGATGGCCATTGCCTGCGGCAATACCTTCGTGCTCAAGCCCTCCGAACAGGACCCGATGTCGACCATGCTGCTGGTTGAGCTGGCAGTGGAGGCGGGCGTTCCGCCGGGCGTACTCAATGTGGTGCATGGCGGCAAAGAGGTGGTGGACGCCATCTGCACCCACAAGGACATCAAGGCCGTGTCCTTTGTTGGCTCCACGGCCGTCGGCACTCACGTCTACAACCTTGCCGGTCAGCATGGCAAACGCGTGCAATCGATGATGGGCGCGAAGAACCATGCCGTGGTGCTGCCTGACGCCAATCGTCAGCAGACCCTGAATGCGCTGGTCGGGGCCGGTTTCGGCGCTGCCGGTCAGCGTTGCATGGCCACGTCGGTGGTCGTCCTGGTCGGTGCGGCGAAACAGTGGCTGCCGGACCTCAAAGCCCTTGCTCAGAAACTCAAGGTCAATGCCGGAAGCGAGGCGGGTACCGATGTCGGCCCAGTCATTTCCAGACGCGCAAAGCAGCGGATTCTGGACCTGATCGAAAGCGGAGTGAAGGAAGGCGCGAAGCTGGAACTGGATGGTCGTGACGTCAAGGTGCCGGGTTTTGAAGATGGCAATTTTGTCGGGCCGACGCTGTTCTCTGGCGTAACCACCGACATGCAGATCTACACGCAGGAGATCTTCGGCCCGGTGCTGGTCGTGCTGGAAGTCGACACGCTTGATCAGGCCATCGCGCTGGTCAACGCCAATCCGTATGGCAATGGCACCGGCCTGTTCACCCAGAGCGGCGCGGCAGCACGCAAATTCCAGAGTGAAATTGACGTGGGCCAGGTGGGCATCAACATCCCGATTCCGGTGCCCGTGCCGTTCTTCAGCTTCACCGGTTCACGCGGATCCAAGCTCGGCGACCTCGGTCCATACGGCAAACAGGTGGTGCAGTTCTACACTCAGACCAAGACCGTCACCAGCCGCTGGTTTGACGATGACAGCGTCAACGACGGGGTGAATACCACCATAAACCTCAAGTAGAAGAAAAATCCTGTGGGAGCTGAGCTTGCTCGCGATAGGTGCACCGCAATTCTAGAGTGAGCCGTGTCCAGCCTTATCGTCGGAATGCCGCCCAGACCAAGCTCAGCTCCTACAGGGAATTGCGGTGGGTTTGAAACACAAGGAGAACAACAATGAAAATCGCATTCATCGGCCTGGGTAACATGGGCGCGCCGATGGCCCGTAATCTGCTCAAGGCCGGGCATCATCTGCATCTGTTCGACCTCAATATCACCATCCTCAACGAGCTTGCGGCGTTGGGCGGGCGTATCAGTGAGTCGCCCAGACATGCGGCACAAGGCGCTGAACTGGTCATCACCATGCTGCCCGCTGCCGCCCATGTGCGCAGCGTCTATCTCAGTGAGGATGGCGTGCTCGCGGGTATCGGCTCAGGGGTGCCCGCAGTGGATTGCAGCACCATTGACCCGCAAACCATTCGCGAAGTGGCTGCCGCAGCGGCTAAGCAAGGCGTGAGCCTGGGCGATGCGCCGGTTTCCGGCGGTACCGGGGGCGCACAGGCAGGTACGCTGACATTCATGGTCGGTGCCAGCGACGAGCATTTCGAAACGCTCAAGCCAGTGCTGGCGCAGATGGGCAAGAACATCGTTCATTGCGGTGGCATCGGCACCGGGCAAATCGCCAAAATCTGCAACAACATGCTGCTGGGTATCTCCATGATCGGCGTGGCCGAAGCCATGGCGCTGGGCGATTCGTTGGGCATCGACACTGAGGTGTTGGCCAAAATCATCAACACCTCGACAGGACGCTGCTGGAGTTCCGAGATGTACAACCCATGGCCGGGCATCGTCGACACCGCGCCAGCTTCCCGAGGTTATACCGGCGGCTTTGGTGCCGAGCTGATGCTCAAGGATCTTGGCCTGGCCACAGAGGCGGCGCGGGTCGCACACCAACCGGTGATCCTCGGCGCGGTGGCACAACAGCTGTATCAGGCGATGAGTCAGCGTGGCGAGGGCGGCAAGGACTTCTCGGCGATTGTTGAGGGGTATCGCAAGAAGGTATGAAGCCTCGGTAGGAGCGAACTCGTTCGCGAGGCGATGGTGCAGGCGCCAAATTTCTTTTGGTTCACAGAATTTCTCGCGAACAAGTTCGCTCCTACCGATTAGTGCTGTGTCAGGTGTGCTGTCGCAACAGATCCAGCAATTCCTGCAAGTCAGTAATGTGCTGCAGATTCATGCACAACTCGCCCAGGTGTTCGGCCTGCATCGCGGGCAGTGCACGGGTGGCCAGCGAGCTGTATTTCTGCCACAGCTCGCTGTCGCCAATCGGGTTCAACGGGCCACCCAGCGGGGTTTTGATTTGTAATGAAGCGCTGCGCCCGTCTTCGCACAACAGCGTGACATGCGGCTCATCCAGTGGCGCAAGCGACGCATCGACGTGCATTTGAATCTTCTGCATGAACGCCAGCAACGCCGGTGATGTGCGCTTTTTCTCTTCGTACGCATCAAGCCCCGCATGGCCCAGTACGCAACGCACCGTCAGGGCGTATGGCAGGCTCATTTGCGCAGCCGCCAGGGTTTGTGTGTCGAGCCCGGCGCACATGTCCACCAGAAATACGCTGGCGTTCACCTTGATGGATTTCACCTGGTCTGCATTGATTTGCAGCTCGTTCAGCAACTGACCGATGGCGTCGATGGCCGAGTGGGTGCCACGGCACGCCGCATACGGTTTGATGGAGCAGCGTGCCAGTTTCCAGACCTCGCCCAAGCCTTGTGTCAGCGCTTGAGGTTGTGCCGTGTCGCGAGCGAGTGTGCGCAAGAATCCGCCCCACACGTCGTCGAACACCTGTGTCGGCCCGGTGATGCCTTCTCGGGCGAGCAATGCTGCGAGTACACCGCCTTCGGCCGGGCGTCCGGCATGGAGTTTTTTGCTGTCGGCGCCATCGTGAATGAACGCCCACAAACCGCCACTCATACTGGCTGAAAGGCCCAGTGCCGATCCGGTCTGTTGCTCATCAAGCCGCAGCAACCGTGCGCACGCCGCTGCTGCGCCGAATACACCGCAGGTTCCAGTGGAGTGCCATCCCGCTTCGTTGTGAGGTGAATAGCCCCCGCAAGCTTCAAGTACTCGGCGCGCCACGTCGTAGCCGATGATCATGGCGGTGATCAGTTCTTTGCCGTCCGGCATCGGCTCGCACAGCGGTAGCACCGCAAGCATGGCCGGAACGACGACCGCGCCGGAGTGATCGCAACCGCCTGAATCATCCAGCTCCAGCGCATGCGCGGCGATGCCATTGATCAACGCGGCGTTTCGAGCTGACAAACCATAGTCGGCACCCCAGATCACCGATGCGCCTTCTGCTTCGCTGGCGTTCATGGCGCGCAGCGCGTTTTGCGTCAGAGGAGTTTGCGACCCGGCCAGCGCAGCGCCCAGGGTGTCGAGCAGATGCTGCTTGGCTTTAACGACCAGTGCTTCGGGCAGCTCATCGAATGAAGTGCGGCAGATGAATTGGCTGAGGGTGGTAATGGTGTTGCTCATAAGGAAAAACTCATCAAGGCGCAAAGCGGTCTGAATTGAAATGCATTTCCTTGTAGGAGTGAGCTTGCTCGCGATTCGGTTTCTTGGTCGGCGAATTTCTCGCTTGAATTGACGCCATCGCGAGCAAGCTCACTCCTACAAGTTCAATATATGCCGATGTAAATCTTAGGCATTTTGAGTTTTGTAATGCCTCTCAAACACCGCAGCCGGGTGATCTTCAGGCAGGGTGCTGTGGTTACCGCTCCACCAATCGGCGACCTCCTCGGCAGTGGCAAACCAGACATCCGGTTGGGCCTTGAGCCAAATCAACAGCTCCAGCAGCAAGCCGCTGCGGCCAACAGTGCCGAGGGTTTCCGGGTGCAGACGCAGCACGTAACACAGGCCGAAACGGTGGAAGCCATTGAAGTCATGCTGCCAGTTTTTCAACACCTCGGCGCTGGAGCCGATTCGCGCCTGGCTGACCGGCACGGCAGGCGCAAGGTTGAAGGCGAAGTAAGGCTCGTCTTCCAGCTCGCAGTGCAGCGGCAATTCAACCAGCGGTTGGCTGTCAGCGTTGGTTGCCGGATGCAGGTAGGGCAGATCATCGCCTGCCCAGGACGACGACCAGGCGATTCCTTCTTCGCGTAAGGCATCGACGAAGCCCGGTGCATAACTGCCCGCGGGTGCGCGAAAACCGCTGGGACGCTGACCGGTCATCTCGGCGATGACCTGGCAGCCTCGTTTTAGCGAGGCCCGTTGTGCGTCGAGGTCCAGTGCTGAAAAGTCTTCATGGCGATAACCTGAACAGGCGATTTCGTGTCCGGCAGCGTTGATGGCTTGAATCACCTGCGGATTTTCCTCGGCAACAATACCGGGGATGCACCAGGTCGATGGCAGGTTCTGATCAGCCAGAATCTGCAGCACGCGTTGCACGCCGCGCGTGGTGCCGTAGCGCCATACCGAAAGGCTTTTATCCCGCCCTGCAATGGCCGGGGCCTGAGTCAGGATGCCGTGCACATCGTTGTAGTCGAACGTGATGACCACCGCGCAGCGATACGGTGCAGGCCAGGTTGAACGGGCTTCACTCATGGCGGTGCTCCTTGAGCCAAAAGTTGACGACGTCGTTGCAAGTCGCGAACCAGACATCCGGATGGCTGTGCATGTGTTCGAGAAAGCGTTCGAGAATGCCGATGCGCCCCGGTTTACCGCTGATCTTGGGGTGGAACAGCGTGGTCATGCACAGACCTTCGCGATAGGTGCCGTCGAACTCGCGACACCAGTTGTCCAGCGTCTGGTCGTAGCTGGCGATGCGGTCCAGCCCGGCGGGATAGTTCGGCGCCCGGGTGTAAGCCAGCGAGGCGTAATCGTCCAGCTCCCAGCGGCCTGGAATTTCCACTAAGCCGTCTGGCTGACCGGGCACTTCAATGAAATACGGGCGGTCGTCGCCACGCATGCTGCTGGAGTAGGTCACGCCGCAGTCCATGAGCAAGGCGGGCGTTTCTTTGTGCCAGTCGCCCGAAGGCGTGCGGAAACCTGTGGCAGTGATGCCCAGATAACGTTTGAAAATATCGGCGCTGACTTTCATGACGTCGCGCTGGGCTTGCAGGTCCAGGGCGAAAAAAGATTCGTGGCGATAACCGTGATAAGCCACTTCGTGGCCGTGTTCGATGATTGCCTGGCACTGGCGCGGCCAGTTTTCCACCACCCAGCTCGGGACAAAAAATGTCGCCGGTGTGGCATGGGCTTTGAGCATGTCCAGCAAGCGTGGCAATGCGCGATAGGGGCCATAGCCGCCGAAGGTGAAGTATTCCGGTTTCTGCCAGATCGAGCCGTCGAGCATGGCGGCACCGGTCGGGCCGTCCAGATCGAAGGCCAGGGCGACACTGGCGCGGGCGTTGTTCGGCCAGCGCAGATCGTTAGGGGCAAACATGGGGAGTCTCCGTCTGTGTGAATATCACCCGCCCGGTCCTTGGGCGAGTGCAAGCCTGCTTTACTTGGCGCCGTTCAAGACAGCTTGTTCGACCGCGCCGTTCTTGAGTTGCCACTTGCCGAGGATCTGCTCGTAAGTGCCGTCTTTGATCATGTCGTTGAGGGTCGCGATGATCGCTGTGCTCAACTCGGCGTTGTGTTTGGCGACGCCCAGACCGGTCAATTGACGAGACAATGGCTCACCGATCACCTTGAATACACCAGGCTCCTGGCCCTGAATGTACGGCAGGGTTTCGCTGCCTTGCACGGCGGCGTCCAGGCGCGACTGACGTAGTTGCGCACGTGCATCGGCGCTGCCTTCGGTACCGACTACGGTGATGGCCGGTTTGCCCTTGGCGACGCAATTCACGTCACTCCATTTGGCGATCTCTACCGGGAACGTGGTACGGCGGCTGGTGCCGATCTTCTTGCCGCACATGTCTTCGACGGTCTTCAGGTCTTTCTGCGATTCGAGGGTGTAGAACTGCGGGCCTGTGCTGAAGTAGTCGACGAAGTCCACGGTCTGCTGACGCTCAGGGGTGTCGGTCATACCCGACAGCACGATGTCGATACGGTTGGTTGCCAGGCCGCTGACCATTTGCTCGAAAGCGGTTTCCTGCCACTTGATCTCAGTACCCAGACGCTTGGCAATTTCGGTACCCAGGTCGTAATCGACGCCGGTCAGTTTGCCGGTCGCCGGGTCCTTGAAATCCATCGGAGGGTAATTCGGGGCGATACCCGCGGCAATGAAGCCCTTTTCCTTGATGGATTTTGGCAGTGCGTGAGTGTCGGCTGCCCAGCTCGAAACCGAAATCAGGGCGGACAGTACGGCGGTAGCGGTAAGCGCGAAAGTTTTCAAATCGGACATCCTCAGCAAGGGTTAGGGATCAATTCAGAACGGCAGCAATAAAATCCTGGGTACGTTGATTGCGCGGGTTCATCAGCACGTCTTCCGGTGCTCCCGTCTCTATGATTTGCCCCGCATCCATGAACACCACGCGGTTGGCCACTTCCCGGGCAAAGCCCAGTTCGTGAGTGACCACGATCATGGTCATGCCGCTCTTGGCCAGGTCGCGCATGACCGACAGCACTTCCCCTACCAACTCAGGGTCAAGCGCCGAAGTCGGCTCATCGAAAAGCATCAGCTTGGGGCGCATGGCCAAGGCTCGGGCGATGGCGACCCGTTGCTGCTGACCACCCGAAAGCTCGATGGGATAAGCATTGGCCTTGGCTTCCAGGCCGACACGCTTGAGCAGTTCCATGGCCAGTTCACGGCAATCCTCAACAGGTTGGCGCAGCACCTGGGATGGCCCTTCGATGATGTTTTCCAGCACCGTCATGTGGGCGAACAGGTTGAAACGCTGAAACACCATGCCGGTCTTGAGCCGCTGTTTAGCGATTTGGACGTCGCTCAGTTCCACCAGCTTGTGGCCGTCGGTACGGAAACCGAGGATTTCGTCATCCACCCACAAGCCGCCAGCGTCGACTTTTTCCAGCTGGTTGATGCAACGCAGCAAGGTGCTTTTGCCCGAGCCTGACGGGCCGATGATGCACAGCACTTCGCCGTGAGGGATTTCCAGATTCACGTTCTTGAGCGCCTGAAAGTCGCCGAAGAACTTGTTGACGTCTACCGCCTTGACGATGTTCAGCATGATTGCGCCTCCTGAGGCTCAGTTACGTTTGCCAGCGCCACGGGCGAAGCGTTTTTCCAGTCGGCTCTGACCAAACGTCAGGATGGTCACGACCGCCAGGTACCAGATGCCGGCCACGATCAGCAGCTCCATGACGCGGGCGTTGGCGTAGTAAATGTTCTGCGCGTTGTGCAGCAGTTCCGAATACTGGATGACGCTGGCCAGACTGGTCATTTTCACCATGCCGATGAACTCGTTACTGACCGGCGGGATGATGATGCGCATGGCCTGCGGCAGGATGATCCGGCGCAACGCTTGCAGACGCGGCATGCCGATGGACTTGGCGGCTTCGTACTGGCCGCTGTCCACTGACAACAGACCGGCACGCACCACTTCGGCGGTGTAGGCACCTTGGTTGATGCCCAGGCCCAACAGCGCAGCGGCAAACGGCGTAATCACCTCAACAGTCTTGAACTCGAACAGACCGGGGATGCCCAGCGTCGGGAAGATCAACGCCAGGTTGAACCACAGCAGCAATTGCAGGATCAGCGGCGTGCCCCGGAACAGCCAGGTGTAACCCTGAGCGACATAGCGCAGCAGCGGGTTCTGCGACATGCGCATCACCGCTACGATGACCCCGAGTACGACCCCCAACGCCATGGCCAGAATCGACATGATGATGGTGTTGAGCAGGCCGAACATGATCGATTCGGCGGTCAGGAACTGCCGCACGAAACCCCATTCGATATTGCCGTTGATGAAGGCGTTAACCAGCCCGATCAACATCACCACGATGAGTGTCGCGGCGAAGTAGCGGCCGTAGTAACGACGCGGCACGACCTTGTAGGTCGAAATGTCGTACTTGGCCGCGAGTGAAGCGCGCTCGGCGCTCGCAGAAACTTGAGGCTTTGGCATGAAATACTCTCCGTTGGATCAGCCGCGCGGACCCGCGTAGTCGAGTGCCCATTTTTCCTGCGCGATCAGTTGCTGCTTGAAGCGCTCGATCTGCTCGGCCACCCGTACCGGCGACGTTCCGCCCCAGCCGCTGCGGGCTGCCAGTGCCGCTTCCAGCGTCAGTGCGTCGAGCACTTCCGGCGTCAGGCGCGAATCAGTCGCAGCCAGTTGTTGGGTGGTGAGTTCTTCCAGGCCGATATTATTTTCTTCGCAGAGCTGCACCAGCTTGCCGGTGATTTCGTGCGCCTCCTTGAACGGCACGCCGCGTACGGCCAGCCAGTCAGCCACTTCCGTGGCGAGGGTGAAGCCCAGCGGTGCCTGACGCAGCAATTCGTCGGCGCGAACTTTCATGGTCTGGACCATACCGGCAAACGCTGGCAGCACCAGATGCACGGTTTCCAGGCTGTCGAGAATCGCGTGTTTGTCTTCGCTCAAGTCGCGGTTGTAGGACAGTGGCTGAGCCTTGAGCACAGCCAGAATGCCGGTTAGGCTGCCGATCAACCGGCCTGATTTACCACGGGCCAGTTCGGCGATATCCGGGTTCTTTTTCTGCGGCATGATCGAGCTGCCGGTGGCGTAACCGTCGTCCAGTTCCACCCAGCGGAACTGACGCGACGTCCACAGGCAGAATTCTTCGGCCAGTCGCGAAATGTTGATGCCGAGCATGCTGCTGCAGAACAGGAATTCCGCGACGTGATCGCGGCTGGCGACCGCATCGATGGAGTTCTCGCAGGGGCCGCTGTAGCCCATTTCGGCTGCCGAGCGCTGCGGATCGCGAGCGATGGCCGAGCCTGCCAGTGCGGCTGCGCCCAAGGGCGACAGGTTGAAACGTGTGTCCCAATCCTGCAGGCGCTGGATGTCACGATGAATCGCCTGGGCATGTGCCATCAGGTGGTGGGCGAACACAATCGGTTGCGCTTGTTGCAGGTGAGTAAAGCCCGGCGCGATGGTGTTGATGTGCTGCTCGGCTTGCGAGACCAACGCCTTCTGCAATTCGAGAATTGCCAGGGTCATGACCCGCACCTGATCACGCAGGAACAGGCGCATGTCATTCGCTGACTGATCGTTGCGTGAACGGCCTGCACGCAATTTGCCGCCCAGTGTGCCAAGGCGTTCTGTCAGCAGACGCTCAATGAACGTATGCACATCTTCGTCGGCGGCAATCGGCTCAATGCTGCCCGCAGCGAAGTCCACATCGATGGTGCGCAGCGCTTCAACGATGCGTGCAGTTTCGTCGGTGTCCAGCAGCCCGGCGCGGTTCAATTCATTGGCATGCGCCTTGGAGCCAGCAATGTCGTACGGCGTCAAACGGAAGTAGGCGCGTGGCGAGCGTGACAGGTTTGCCATGGCTTCTGCCGGGCCGGTTTTGAAGCGCGCGCCCCAAAGGCGATCAGTTGCGTCAGACATGTAAATTCTCCGTTGGCACGTTGATTGCTCAAACCCTTTTGTGTGTTATCAACTGCGATGTGAAGATCGCGGGGCGAGCAAGGAATAAGTGGGCTTACACTTAACGTTGAATCGATCAATTGGGAGGGATGCTAGAAAAAACCAACGCGCGGGGAAATGTTTTAAATGGCAAGTCAACTTACTGAAACTGGAAACCTGCCAAAAAGAAGTGGTGAAGCGGCGATGTCAATGGCCAGCGCCATGGACTTGAAACTCTTCAAGGTTTTTAGGGCAGTGGTTGAAGCGGGAGGGTTTACCGCCGCACAGGTAGAACTGAATATCAGCCTGGCGGCAATCAGTAAGCAGATATCGGATCTTGAAATTCGATTGGGCATGCGCCTATGTACGCGAGGGCGGGAAAAGTTCTGCCTGACCGAACAAGGCAAGATCATTTATGACGCCAGCCTTGACCTGTTCATGGCGCTGGACAACTTTCGTGATCGCCTGGGTAATGTGCGTGGTGAGTTACTGGGTGATTTGAACATCGCGGTCATTGATAACACCGTTTCAGACCCGGACTCTCCCTTGATTGAAGCTCTGAAAGCCTTGCAAATAAAGGCTCCAAAGGCCAAGGTGCGTCTCAATGTGGCGCCGCTGGACGAAATCGAACAAGGTATTCTGAAGGGCCGTTTTGCGGTGGGCATTGTGCCGGTTTACAGCGGCAAAGATGACTTTCAGGTGATGCCGTTGTACGACGAAATATCGGAGCTTTACTGTTCGAGCGGTCATCCATTTTTTGCCATGAATGATGAAAATATCGATGAGCAGTGCCTGTCTCAGGCAGAAATCGTTGAGCACGCTTATGCGGTTCATGCAGGCAAGCCGAAACTAATGAGTAGCCGCGAAGTGACCGCGGTGGCCACTCAGGTTGAGGCCGTGGCGATCCTGATTAAAACCGGTCGTTACCTGGGTTATTTGCCTGTTCATTGGGCGAGAAGTTACGTTGAACGTGGTGAGATGCGCGCCATAAAGAGGCAGAAATTTGCCATAGCCACACCAGTGAAATTGTTGTACAGGCAACAGGTGCCACGTAATCCTTTAGTGGATGCTTTTCTACAGATAATGCAGGAAAGTTCAGCTGTTAATAACAAAAGTTAATAAAGCTTAAATAAGTGCACGCTGTCGGTGCGCGTTACTTAAATACCCGTTTATTGTGCACCTTAACTGAACATTATGGGGTGGATTGGCTGTTACTCGACGCTTCGCGCAGGCGTTGCAGGAAAACCGATTCGGCTTTTGTCAGGCGTTGTTCCTGATTCCACAGCAGGCTGATGTCCACGGAGCCAACGCCGTCTTCAGGCGGCAGGCGCCACAGATGCCCGGCACTCAATTCTTTCTGGCAGATGTGCTGCGGCAGGCAGGCGATGCCAAAACCCGCCAGCACCAGACGTAACACCTCCTGGGTATTGGCTGACGAGGCGACGATTTGCCCGGTCAACTGATGCAGGTCGCGAAACTCGGCCAGCGATGACAGCGTGCCGCCCAGCAGATCCCCGGTGAAAATAATCAACGGCTCGTTACGCAGGTCCGGGAGGCTAAGGTCCTCACGTCCATATAAAGGGTGCGCGTCGCTGCAATAAAACGCGTAGTGCTCTTGAGTCAGGCACTGCTGGCCGAGCCAGGCAGGGGCGCTACGGTTGACCGCAAGGCCGACACTGGCGGTTTTCTGAGCGAGAGAACTGAGAATCGCATCGCTTGATTGCACGTCGATTTCCAGGGTGATGCCAGGATAGTCGCGATGCAGCTCCAAAAGAAATCTGTCGTAGGCCGGGCAGCGAATGCCGCTCACCGTGAGCAGGCGAACTTTGCCCACCACCTGATCGCTGCTGCGTTCAAGGGCCGCATCCAGTTGCGTGAAGTGGCCTTGCACTTCGGCCGCCACACGCAGTGTTTCGATACCTGACTGGGTGAGCAGAAAGCGTGGCCCACGGCGCTCGATCAGCGCCGCACCGAGTTGCTCTTCCAGGCGTTTGATCGCCTGGCTTACCGCAGGCTGGGACAGGTGCAGACGCACTGCGGCGCGGCTGATACTCAGCTCCTGTGCCACGACCTGAAATGTACGCAACAGATTCCAGTCCAGTCGCTCGCCCAATGGTCGCGAAGAGGGGCGGGGGACGGCTACCGGGCTAGTTGATTGAGTCACTGCACAGCCTTTATTGGTGAAAAAAATAATGAATATAAGTAATGGCGAATTGAACTGCGTTGCCCTTTGCTCTTAAAAAGGCTGCACAAATTGCGCCATGACCTTTTTGATGGAACCCACGATGTCCGCTTCTGCCAGCCACAATCGGCTACCGCTGCACATGCCCGAGACCGAGCGCGCCGCCCGTTGCGAGCTCGCTGCGCTTTATCGTTTGCTGGCGTACTACCGCATGACCGACCTGATCGATACGCATATTTCCTTGCGGCTGCCGGGCGACAGCGGGCACTTTCTGATCAACCGCTATGGCACCTTGTTCGAGCGCATGAGCGCCAGCACGCTGGTGAAGATCGACAGCGAGGGCAACGTCGTCGACGAGTTCTACCCCGAGCATCGCGTCAACCGTGCAGGCTTCGTCATTCATTCGGCGATTCATGCCGCGCGCCCCGATGCGCACTGTGTGATTCATACCCACACCGCAGCGGGCATTGCAGTCTCTGCGCAACTGGCGGGGCTGTTGCCGTTGAGTCAGCATGCCTTGAAGTTCTACAACCGCCTGAGCTATCACACCTACGAAGGCATCGCCCTTGATGTCGCCGAGCGTGAGCGTCTGGTGGCCGATCTGGGCAGTACCAATGCAATGATTTTGCGTAATCATGGTTTGTTGGTGGCAGGTAGTTCTGCGGCTGAAGCGTTCTCCAATATTTACTTTCTGGAGCGTGCCTGCCAGGCGCAGGTTCAGGCGTTGGCTGGCGGTACCGAATTGATACAGCCCGATCCTCATGTGTGTGAACACACCGCGCAGCAGTTCGAGGCCGATGACAGCGATGGCATTACTGACCTCGCCTGGGAGGCTGCACTGGAACTGATCGCCAGCCAGCGTCACGAGTATTGCTCATGAAGCCCCTGGTACTGCTTGGATCAGGCGGCGGCCTGGGTCGGGTTCGTGAACATCTTCTGGCGCTGGATTCGTCGCTGACGATTTTGCGGCCGCGCGAAGCGGGTGCGCAGGAGGCTGAAGTTGCACTCTGCTGGAACCCGTCAGCGGGCGATCTGGGAATGTTCCCTCACTTGCGTCTGATTCATTCCATTGCTGCCGGTGCTGATCAGATCTTCAAGGACCCGAGTCGGCCCGCACACGTTCCTGTCTGCCGCATCATCGATCCAGACCATCGGCTGGGCATGATTGAGTACGTGTTATGGGGTGTTTTGCACTACCACCGTGGCTTTGATCAGATGCTGAAAAATCAGGCCCGTGTGCTGTGGGACCGGCCAGGACAGCAACCTGCCAAGCAAACCCGAGTGGGCGTTATGGGGCTTGGCGAGCTGGGCCGCGCCGTTGCGGTGCAACTGGCGGGGCTGGGTTTCGATACGCGGGGCTGGGCACGCCGTCCGCAGCAGATTGAAGGTGTAAAAACCTTCCAATTAGCTGAATTCAATGAATTTTTGAGCGGTTTGGACATCCTGGTCTGTTTATTGCCTCTTACCACAGAGACAGTCGGCATTCTGAATCGCGAGACCTTCGCACTCATGACGAAAGGCTCGGTGGTTATTAACTGTGGTCGTGGCGAACATCTGCGTTGCGATGACTTGCTGGCTGCGCTGGACAGCGGTCAGTTGCGTAGCGCTTTGCTGGATGTTTTCGAGCAGGAACCGTTACCCAAGGAAGATCCATTCTGGCGCCATCCGCAGATATGCGTGACGCCGCACATTGCTTCATCCGCTTCCTACGAAGTGATAGCTGAACAGATTCTGGGGAACCTGAAACGCCTTGATGCGGAGCTACCCTTGGCGAATCAGGTGAACTCGGAACAGGGCTACTAGGGAGAGTAGTAACAAGCCAGACCTGGAGGGGGCTTCTTGGGGAGAAGAAGCCGGGGCTGGCTGTGTGTGTCTACAAGCTGCTTATCCAATGAGCTTCTTGATAATAAGAAAGCCATCGCGAATGTATTGGCGAAAGAAACATTCCCTTCTGAATCTGCCAATAAATGTCCGCTCGCCCAACGAAGGCAGGCGGATGCGATAACCAACGGAGCAGCAGTAATGAATGTTTGCAAACTAAGTGTCATTGCCTTGGCAGTGGCAGCGGGATCTGTGCAGCCGGTTTTTGCTGAATCGCAGGCAGACGCCAAGGGGTTTTTGGAAGGCACCAAGCTGAACGTCAAGGCGCGCAACATGTATATGAACCGTGACAACCGCGCAACTAACGCGACCAAAGCTTACGGCGAAGAGTGGGCGCAGGGCTTCATTGGTAACTTCGAGTCCGGCTTTACCCAAGGCACCGTAGGTTTCGGTCTTGATGCCATTGGCCTGTACGGCATGAAGCTGGACACCGGCGGTGGTCGTTTCGGCGGCGGCACCGGTTTGTTGCAACCCACTAAAGATGGCCAGGGCGTTAAAGACAACTACGGCTATGCGGGCGCAGCAGTGAAAATGCGCATCTCCAAAACCGTACTCAAATTTGGTGATCAGGTCGTCAACAACCCTGTGTTCGCCACCTCTGACAGCCGTCTGCTGCCGGAAACGGCTCAAGGTCTTTTGGTCACCAGCAACGAGGTTGATAACCTCACGCTGCAAGGCGGCCACTTCACTGCACTGAGAAGTCGTAACCAGAGTTCCCACGATAACGCGGGCCTGGATGTGATCAATTTCGGCGGCGGTTCTTACAAGTTCAACAAGAACCTGTCGACCAGCGCTTACTACTCCAACGTCGAAGATATCTGGCGCAAATACTACGGCAGCCTGACCTATGCGTTAGCGCTGACGCCGCAAGATGCTGTGAAGTTTGACCTCAACGCTTACGACACCAAGAGCATTGGCAAAGAAGAGTTGGGCAAATACGACAACACCATCTGGAGCCTCACGGCGTCGTACAGCATTGGCGCGCACACCTTCCAGGTGGGTCGTCAGGTAGTTAACGGCACCAAAGGCTACGACTACGGTATCGACGGTAATAGCACCATCTTCCTCGGCAACTCTGTTCAGTATTCCGACTTCAACCATGAAGACGAGAAGTCCTGGCAGGCTCGTTACGACCTGAACATGGCGACCTATGGCGTGCCGGGTCTTAGCTTCATGACGCGGTATGTGAAAGGTACCGACTTCAAAACCGCAACCAGTGATGATGCCAAGGCCTGGGAACGTGACGTTGAAGTCAAGTACGTCTTCCAGTCCGGTCCTGCCAAGGATCTGAGTTTGCGTGTACGTGCCGCCAGCTACCGTAGCCCGTCTTCTGATGGCGCCGGTAAAGTCGATGACACTCGTCTGATCATCGAATACCCGATCAGCATCCTGTAATCCATTTCGATCCCCATCGAAAGGTCGCCCGCCCCGGATTCATCCCCGGGGCGGGCTTTTTATTGGTGCGCTTTCAAGTATTCAGCATGCGGTAGTCACGACCGCTTTTGATCAGCGCATCAATGCTTGCCAGGCGCGGCGTCCAGCCGAGCAATCGGCGTGCTTTCTGCGAGTCAACCTCCAGCGATGCACACAGCGTCGAATACATCGGGCCTCTACCTAATAGCCTGGCTCCGTGGCGCAATAACGACTCAGGCACAGGCACAAGTCGGGCGGTGGAACCCATTCCGTTCGCCAGGTGCGTCACCAATTGAGCGGTGGACATGTCAGCGCCGTCGGACACCAGAAAAAGCTCGTTGGCCGCCGCCGGGTGCTTGATACACAGCGCAATGAAGTCCACTAGATTCTCCAGGGCAATCATGCTGCGCCGGTTATGGATGGCGGCAAACGGCATGGGTACACCCGAATGAACCCATTGCATCAATCGTGAGAAATTCCGCGGAGCGTGTCCTGCGTAAACCAGTGGCGGGCGGATGATCACCCACTCCATGGCTGTCCCTTGTAACAGCTTTTGCAACGCGTGCTCAGCTTCAAGCTTTGACTGTGCGTAGTCATCCGTCGGGGCGGGCAGGGATATTTCGTTGAACGGGGCGTGGTGGGTTGTCGAGCCATTGACGCCGACTGAACTGATGAAAATGAAACGTCGGGTGCCTGCCGATAACGCCTGCCGTGCCAGGGCCAGTGTGCCGTCGACATTGGTACTTCTGAGTTCTTTAAGCGAAGTGCCGGGTGCGGCGAGATGGGCAGCAACATGAATGACGGTATCTACGCCTTGCAGAGCGGCGGACCAGTCGGTCGCTGCATTCGCTGTGCCTACGTGAATCAGGGACGCCGCTGATGGCTCCCGGTTTTCGTGACGTGTCGAACCTGTCACTTGGTATTCAGAGTCCGTGGCAAGCCTGTGCAGTAGTGCTTTACCGATAAAACCTGTTGCGCCTGTGACGAGAATTTTCATGGTCTTCCTGACATGTCATGTGCAATAGCTGGAAGCAGAATAGTCGCAAGATCGGGTATTGCTGATTGTTGGCGGCACAGACCCGTTGCCAAATGTGTAGCGGTGGCGTATTTCAATTTCCGGCGCCCAGGCCTTTCATGCTCAACGCCTCCAGCAATGCCGCCGCATACCCTGGCAACGCATCGAAATCCAGCGCGCACAGGAGCAATTGCCGGTCGGCCCATGCGTCGCTCAACGGCACACTTTTGAAGTCATGCTGCCCTTGCCAGCGTTGCACTGCTGCTTGCGGCACGATGCTCAATCCTGCGCCGTGGCTAGCCATTCGGATCGCTGCGTCAAAGCCTTCAGCTCGCACCCTGATGCGCAGCCGCTTACCGACATGCAACGCTTGCGCCTCCAGGTGCAGCGCCAGCGCACTGTTGGCCGACAGGCCAACGAACTCGTAATCCAGCGCCTGGCTGAAATACAGGTGCTCTTCAAGCGCCAATGAATGATTCAGCGGCATGATCAGGCTCAATGGGTCCGCTCGAAACGGTCGGGTTTGCAGGTCACTGGCGTCGATTGCGTCGGAAATAATCCCGATGTCGGCCGTGCCATTGCGCAACGCATGAAGGATGCGCAGGCTGGATTGTTCATCGACATCGATGTCGATGTTCGGATGGCTGACCAGGAAGTTCGCCAACAGCTCTGGCAGATGCTCGCTGAGGGTTGAGCTGTTGCACAGCAGGCGCACTTGTCCCTTGAATCCCTTGGCATAGTCCGCGAGATCAAACTGCATGCGCTCGACCTGTTGCAGGATCAGTCGTGCGTGTTGTGCCAGCGCCTTGCCCGCAGGCGTGGGCGTAACGCCGCGCCGACCGCGTTCTAGCAGCGGAATGTTCAGCGAGGTTTCCAGCCCGCGAATGCGCGCACTCGCTGATGCCAATGACAGATGACTGCGCGCTGCTCCGGCGGTGATATTGCCGCTTTCCAGCACATTCAAGAACAGGCGTAGGTCAATCAGATCGAAGTGCATGTGGGGTTTTCCGGTATGGCTCATCTCAAAACAAAGCAAACCACCGCATGGAAATACATTTTTCTGTAGGAACTGCCGAAGGCTGCGAAGCGTTGACCCTGACACGAAGCCATCGCAGCCTTCGGCAGCTCCTACAGGTAATCAGACAGCGGCAAGTAAATACAGCCTCTGTCACTGCCTGAGGCTGGCTCAGTATATGGCGAATTTTCCAATACGGTCTGTGCTGCCAATATAAAGCCATGAACGACATTATCGAGCACTACCAAACTCTCGGCTGGACCTTGTCAATACTGGTGATAGGGACTTTTCTGCTGGCCGGAACCGTGAAGGGTGTAATCGGCCTTGGCTTGCCGACTGTGGCCATGGGATTGCTCGGGATGGTTATGCTTCCGGCGCAGGCAGCCGTATTGCTGATTATTCCTTCGACCGTGACCAATGTCTGGCAACTGATGACTGGCGGTCATCTGACCCCTTTGCTCAAGCGGCTTTGGCCCATGTTGCTGATGATTACTTCAGGCACAGTTTTGGGGTCCATGGTCATTGGCATCAGCAGCGGCCCATTGATGACCCGGGCGTTAGGCGCGGCCTTGTTGCTTTACGCCTTGAGCGGGCTCTTTTTACCGACGCTGCGCATTGCGCCACGTCATGAAGTCTGGCTTGGCCCTGTTTGCGGTTTTGTCACCGGCGTGATCACCTCGGCCACCGGGGTGTTTGTGATCCCGGCCGTGCCTTACCTGCAAGCATTGGGTTTGGAGCGCAACGCGTTAGTGCAGGCGTTAGGGCTGTCGTTCACAGTCTCGACGCTGGCGTTGGCCGGTGGCCTGTTCTGGAATGGCGCACTGGGTGGCGGCGAGCTGGGCGCTTCTGTTCTGGCGCTGATCCCCGCGCTGCTGGGCATGTGGATTGGGCAATGGCTGCGTCAGCGGATCAGTGCGCAGACGTTCAAGCGCGTGTTCTTTATCGGCATGGGAATATTGGGTTTGCATCTCATGCTCAGCTAGTAGCGTTCAATAATGAAGGGCTTATTCGTGCTTGTGGGTCAAAAGTTATTTGATCTCGTCGGCCTTATTCTGACAAGCCTCAGCCTGTATCTTTCGCCCATCAAATTTAATGACCCTCCCTTTTACTTGATGGGGTAACGCATGAAAAAGATTCTGTTGTTGAACGGCGGCAAACAATTCGCTCACTCCGATGGTCGGTACAACGCCACCCTGCACGAAGCGGCGGTGGCTTATCTGGATCGCTCCGGGTTCGACGTCAAAGAAACTTTCATCGATGGCGGTTACAACATCGCGGATGAAGTGCAGAAGTACCTGTGGGCGGACGTCATCATTTATCAAATGCCAGGCTGGTGGATGGGCGCGCCGTGGACCGTCAAGAAGTACATCGATGAGGTCTTCACTGAGGGGCATGGTTCGCTTTACGCCAACGATGGCCGTACCCGATCCGATGCGTCGCAGAAATACGGCAGCGGCGGCTTGCTCAAGGGCAAGCAGTACATGATTTCTGCAACCTGGAACGCGCCACAGCAAGCGTTTGAAGACCCGACTGATTTCTTCGAAGGCAAAGGTGTGGATGCGGTGTACTTCCCGTTCCACAAAGCCAACGAGTTCCTCGACATGACCGCCTTGCCGACTTTCCTGGCCGTGGATGTCATGAAGATGCCGAATATTGAAGCCGACGTGAAGCGTTACGAAGCGCACTTGGCGCAGGTTTTTGGGTTGTAAGGCTGATTGAAAACTCTGTAAAGCCTCGCTCCAACAGTATTTGCACAGTCGGCATTAAACGCCTGCTCAAATTAGCGCTACTATCCCGCGTATTTTCGAGCGGAGTACAAGGATGAAAGCCCGGTCTGACGAATTACAGGTATTTGTTTCAGTCATCGAAAGCGGTTCAATTTCTGCCGCTGCCGAGCAGATCGGGCAGACGCCATCGGCCATCAGCCGCACGCTGTCGCGCCTTGAGGCCAAGCTGGAAACCACCCTGATCAACCGCACAACGCGGCGCATGGACCTGACCGAGGAGGGCAAGTATTTCCTTGAGCAGGCCCGGCAGATCCTGGCGCAAATGGAAGACCTCGAAGAGCGCCTGTCACTGCGTCACCAGACCCCGGCCGGGCGTTTGCGGATCAACGCGGCATCGCCATTCATGTTCCATTCGGTCGTGCCTTACGTGGCCGAGTTTCGCCAGCGTTATCCGGAGATCCAGCTGGAGCTCAACACTAACGATCTGATCATTGATCTGCTGGAGCAAAGTACCGACGTCGCCATCCGGATCGGCAACCTCGCTGATTCAACCTTGCATGCCCGCTTTCTGGGCAGCAGCCCGCTGAATATTCTGGCCAGCCCGGCTTATCTTGAGCGTCATGGTCAGCCGAAAACGGTGGCAGCTCTGGCCAGTCATACACTGCTGGGCTTTACCCACACCGAAACCCTCAATCACTGGCCGTTACGCCATGCCGAAGGTGATCGTTTACTGATCCAGCCAACTATTTCCGCGTCCAGTGGCGAGACCCTGCGCCACCTGGCGCTAGCGGGTGAGGGCATCGTTTGTCTGTCGCACTTCATGACCCACGAAGACATCCGGCTGGGCCGCCTGAAAGTCATCCTGCCGACCGCCAACAGCGGTCACCGCCAGCCGATTCATGCGGTGTACTACCGCAACTCACAGCTGGCGCTGAGGATTCAATGCTTCCTGGATTTCATTCAGGAGAAAATGGCGGGGTATGTGGTTTAGCGGGCCCTGCAAATGACCTCGCGGCTGAAGCCGCTCTCATAAAACAAATAACTATCTGAATTAAAAAGCTTTTTCTGTAGAAGTGAGCTTGCTCGCGATAGCGGTAGATCAGTTAATAAAATGTCGTCTGACTGACGCTATCGCGAGCAATGTGGATCGCCACCCCGGTCACTCCTACAGGTTTCATGTTTGCTGCGTGAAGGGAGCACCTCCATTTGCGTTTATGCGCGCTCTGGTCATTAATCAATCTCGTCTGACCTTCACATTAAGGAAGTCTCATGCGAGTGGTTATGTTCAAGACACTGGCTTTGTCAGTGGCAATCATCAGTTCCTCTTCAGTATTCGCCGTCACGCTGGAAGGCGGTGCGGTGGCGTCGCCTGATGAGTACGGCGCCAAGGTCGCGGCGGATGTGCTGCGCAAAGGCGGCAACGCGGTGGATGCCGCCGTCGCTACGGCGTTCACGCTCGCCGTGACCTACCCAGAGGCGGGCAACATTGGTGGCGGTGGTTTCATGACCTTGTTCATGGATGGCAAACCGTATTTCCTCGATTACCGCGAGACTGCACCTAAAGCTGCCAGCCGCAACATGTACCTCAACGAAAAGGGCGAGGTCATTGAAAACATGAGCCTCGTTGGCGCTCGCGCAGTGGGCGTGCCGGGCACGGTCATGGGGCTTTGGGAAGCGCATCAGAAATTCGGCAAGCTGAAGTGGGCTGAACTGCTGACACCTGCGATTGGCTATGCGCAGAACGGCTTCAAGGTCGCTGAAAAACAGTACATGTACCGCCAGGAAGCCTTGGAGCTTTTCAAAGGCACGACCAATTTCAATGACTATTTCGGCAGCATGAAGGTGGGTGAAACCTTGCGCCAACCTGAGCTGGCCAAGACCCTGGAACGCATCGCCAACAAAGGTGCGGATGAGTTCTATAAAGGTGAAACCGCTGATCTATTGGTCAAGCAGATGGAGCAGGACAAAGGCCTGGTGACCAAACAGGACCTTGCTGATTACAAAGCGCTTTGGCGCAAGCCGCTGCACGTCAATTGGCAAGGCAACACCTTGTATACCGCGCCGCTGCCCAGCTCTGGCGGTGTGGCGTTGGCGCAGCTGATCGGCATCAAAGAGCAGCGGGCTGACGATTTCAAAGGCGTGGCGCTGAATTCCGCCAAGTACATTCATCTGCTGGCGGAGATCGAAAAACGTGTATTTGCCGATCGCGCTGATTACCTGGGCGACCCGAACTTCACCAAGGCACCCGTTGCAGAGTTGATCGACCCGAGTTATCTGGTCAAGCGCGCGAATGAGATCAACCCGGCCGCAATTTCCCCGACCGAAAACGTCAAACCGGGGCTGGAACCGCATCAGACCACGCACTTTTCCATCGTCGACAAACAGGGCAACGCGGTCAGCAACACTTACACGCTGAACTGGGATTACGGCAGCGGCGTGGTGGTGAAGGGCGCGGGCTTCCTGCTCAACGACGAGATGGACGATTTCAGCTCCAAGCCGGGCGTCGCCAACGCGTTTGGTGTGGTCGGTGGCAGCGCCAATGCCATTGAACCGGGCAAGCGCATGCTGTCGTCGATGAGCCCAAGCCTGGTAACGCGTGACGGTCAGGTAACGCTGGTGCTGGGCACACCCGGTGGCTCGCGGATTTTCACTTCGATCTTTCAGGTGCTGAACAATATTTACGACTACAAGCTCCCGCTGAAGGAAGCCGTAGGGGCGCAGCGCGTGCATCACCAGTTATTGCCCAAGGACACCATTTACTACGATTCCCACGCACCGCTGACCGGCAAAGTTGCCGACGAGCTGAAAGCAATGGGTTACACGCTCGAAGACCAGGGCTGGGAGATGGGTAACGTGCAGGCAATCAAAGTGGACGGCACGAAGCTGGAAACAGCCTCGGATCCGCGGGGCAGGGGAGTCGGGATGGTGGTGCGGTAAGAGGGCGCTCTGCCTTTGGTAGGAGTGAGCTTGCTCGCGATGACGTTTTAACAGACAGCATCACCCTGGCTTAATTAACGCTCCCGCGAGCAAGCTCACTCCTACAGGAACCAATGATGACGTGGGACCGGCTTTAGCCGGGAAGAGGCCGGAGCAGACGCTGAATCATCTGCAGAAACACCGCCTTCCCGGCTAAAGCCGGTCCCACGTCGTCAATCAGCTTGCGGACAAACATAGAATCCCCACAGGTATTTCAGCGCCTGTGAGAGCGGCGCTTTTACTTAATGATGCTCACGCGTCGCGCGGAATTTCACGTCTGCCCAGCGCTCTTCCATCAAGGCCAGGTTAACCCGTGTTGGCGCGAGGTAGGTCAGGTGACCGCCGCCGTCCATTGCCAGGTTTTCCACGGCTTTGACTTCAAACTCTTCAAGCTTCTTCTTGTCCGCGCAATCGATCCAGCGGGCCGAGTAGACAGTGATTGGCTCGTAAGCGCATTCGACTTTGTATTCTTCCTTCAGGCGGCTTGCTACCACATCGAACTGCAGCACACCCACGGCGCCGAGAATGATGTCGTTGCTGCGCAGCGGGAAGAACACCTGCGTGGCGCCTTCTTCGGCCAGTTGCTGCAAGCCCTGACGCAATTGCTTGGACTTGAGCGGATCCTTCAGGCGCACGCGACGGAACAGTTCCGGGGCGAAGTGCGGGATACCAGTGAAGCCCAGGCTTTCGCCTTCGGTGAAGGTATCGCCGATCTGGATCGTGCCGTGGTTGTGCAAACCGATGATGTCGCCCGCGTAGGCTTCTTCGAGCATTTCACGCTCGGAGGAGAAGAAGGTCAGCGCGTCGCCGATGCGCACGTCTTTGCCCAAGCGGACATGGCGCATTTTCATGCCCTTGTCGTAGCGGCCCGAACAGATACGCATGAACGCGATACGGTCGCGGTGTTTCGGGTCCATGTTCGCCTGGATCTTGAACACGAAGCCGGTGAATTTCTCTTCAACCGGTTCAACGGTGCGCTCATTGGCAACACGGGCCAGAGGCTTGGGTGCCCAATTCACAACCGCATCCAGTACGTGGTCAACACCGAAGTTGCCCAGCGCCGTACCGAAGAACACCGGGGTCAGTTGACCGTTGATGAACTCTTCCTGATTGAACTCGTGGCAGGCGCCTTGCACCAATTCCAATTGCTCGACGAAACGGTCGTACTCGTCGCCCAGGTGAGCGCGGGCTTCGTCCGAATCCAGCTTCTGGATGATCTTGGTTTCAGTGCGCTCGTGGCCATGGCCTGCGGTGTAGACAATGATGTAGTCGTCAGCCAGGTGGTAAACACCCTTGAAGTCGCGGTAGCAACCAATCGGCCAGGTCACTGGCGCAGCCTTGATTTTCAGGACCGCTTCGATCTCGTCGAGCAACTCGATAGGGTCGCGAATATCGCGGTCGAGCTTGTTGATGAAGCTGACGATCGGCGTGTCACGCAGACGGCAAACGTCCATCAGCGCGATGGTCCGAGGCTCAACCCCTTTACCACCATCGAGCACCATCAGCGCCGAGTCGACGGCAGTCAGGGTGCGATAGGTATCTTCGGAGAAGTCTTCGTGGCCCGGGGTGTCGAGCAGGTTGATCATGTGATCGCGATACGGGAACTGCATGACCGAAGTGGTGATGGAGATGCCGCGTTGCTTCTCCATTTCCATCCAGTCGGATGTCGCGTGACGATCTGATTTACGAGATTTCACCGTGCCAGCGACGGAAATGGCCTTGCCCATCAACAGCAGTTTTTCTGTGATGGTGGTTTTACCCGCATCCGGGTGGGAAATAATGGCGAAAGTGCGGCGTTTCGCGACTTCGGCGGCCTGTTGGGTCATGGGAAATCGCCTGGCAGGTGAGTCAAAAAAGGGCGCAGATTATAGCCTAAGTCGAGGCAATAACCGTACCGTTGAGTAGATGCGCGGTGGCCAATTAGCATCTTTCATGGGAACCTTTCAGGTCGTGGAGACGTCCATTCCCCCGTCAAGGCCAGTAAAACGGCCAACGTCAGGGGCTGATTCATCAGCATTGTTGGCTTGACGAAGCTGCGCTAATGGCTTGTGTTTTCGCCGAGGGCAACCTCAATGGCGACCCACCCGCTGCTCTTCGCGAACGTTATTCCTGATCACCTGCAAGGGTCGGTCAACGGCAACGCGTTCGCCGACTGAAATAAGGAGTCCGCCTGTGGCTAATCGCTATGGCAAGGGGCTGATTGGAGGTGCGGTTGTAATCGCACTCCTGGCCCTGCTGATCCACTGGATCGGCATCAGTACTATCAAGCAATACCAGGATGACCTGCTTTTCTATCTGCAAGCGCACCTGGTTCTGGTTCTGGTTTCAATGTTGGCGGCCCTTGTGGTCGGGATCCCGGCGGGCATTGCCCTTAGCCGACCCAGTATGGTTGGCCGCGCCGAACGCTTCATGCAGATCTTCAACATTGGCAACACCGTTCCACCTCTCGCCGTTCTGGCCATTGCCCTCGGGATTCTCGGGATCGGTAGTGGACCTGCGATCTTCGCGCTGTTCCTCGCCTCGCTGTTGCCCATCGTGCGCAACACCTATGAAGGCCTTAAAAACGTTCAGGGTTCACTCAAAGAAGCGGCTGTCGGCATCGGCATGACGCCGCGTCAGGTTTTGTGGCGGGTGGAATTGCCCAACGCCGTGCCGATCATCGTCGGTGGTGTGCGTGTCGCGCTGGCCATCAACGTGGGGACTGCACCGCTGGCCTTCCTGATCGGCGCCAACAGCCTCGGCAGCCTGATCTTCCCGGGCATCGCCTTGAACAATCAGCCGCAACTGGTGCTGGGCGCAGCGTGTACCGCTCTGCTGGCATTGCTGCTCGATGGTCTGGTGACACTCGCCAGTCGTACCTGGCTGGAACGCGGCCTGACTCGCTGAGCGAAAGGATTACCGATGAAAAAATTATGCTTGTTTCTAGGCTTTGCCATGCTGTTCCCGGCATTTGCCCAGGCAGCGGACAAACCGCTGCTGCGCATCGGCGCTCGTGTGTTTACCGAGCAGACCATGCTCGCTGAACTCACCGCGCAGTACCTGCGTACCAAAAACTACGACGTGCAAATCACTGGCGGTCTGGGCAGCAACCTGGCCCGTAGCGCACAGGAAAGCGGTCAGCTGGATCTGCTGTGGGAATACACCGGCGTTTCGCTGGTGGCTTACAACCACATCGATGAAAAGCTCGACAGCGAACAAACCTACGCACGGGTGAAAGAAGTCGACGCCAAGAAAGGCCTGGTCTGGCTTTCGCCGTCGAAATTCAATAATACCTACGCCTTGGCGTTGCCGCAGAAAGTGGCGGACAAATACCCGCAGGTCAACACCATGACCGACCTGACCAAAGTCCTCAAAGACGAAGCCAAAGAGGGTCATGTCGTAGCGCTGGACACCGAGTTCGCCAACCGTTCCGACGGTCTGATCGGCATGGTCAAGCATTACGACATGAATCTCGGTCGTGAAAACACTCGGCAGATGGACGCAGGCCTGGTCTACACCGCGCTGCGTAACGGCCAGGTATTTGCCGGGCTCGTCTACACCACCGACGGCCGCTTGAACGCCTTCAAGCTCAAAGTGCTGGAAGACGACAAGCATTACTTCCCGGACTACACCGCCGCCCCGGTGATCCGTCAGGAGTATCTGGACAAGCATCCGGAAATTGCCACGTTGCTCAAGCCGCTGGCTGATCTGCTGGACAACCAGACCATGATCGACCTCAACGCCCGTATCGACGTTGGTCATGAAAGCCCATCCACGGTTGCCGCAGATTTCCTGCGTCAGCACCCACTTAACTAAGGAAGGAGACGATATGAGTATTTTTAGCGCCTTCTCCCACCTGGATTGGGCACAGGTCATTCAACTGACCTGGCAGCACATCACGCTGGTCGGCATTGCCGTGACACTGGCCATCGTTGTCGGTGTTCCACTGGGTGTGTTGATGACCCGCTTCCCGGCGCTCGCTGGCCCGCTGCAAGCCAGCGCCACCGTGCTGCTGACCGTGCCATCGATTGCACTGTTCGGCCTGCTGCTGCCGTTCTACTCCAAGTTCGGCCAGGGCCTTGGCCCGATGCCCGCTATTACCGCCGTGTTTCTGTACTCCCTGCTGCCGATCATGCGCAACACGTATCTGGCACTCACAGGTGTGGAACCGGGTATCCGCGAAGCCGCCAAAGGCATTGGCATGACCTTCGGCCAGCGCTTGCGCATGGTTGAACTGCCTATCGCCGTACCGGTGATCCTCGCTGGCGTGCGTACTGCCGTGGTGATGAACATCGGCGTCATGACCATTGCCGCCACCATCGGTGCTGGCGGTCTGGGTGTACTTATTCTTGCTTCAATCAGCCGCAGCGATATGTCGATGCTGATCGTCGGCGCGGTACTGGTCAGCATTCTGGCCATCATCGCTGACCTTCTCCTGCAATGGCTGCAACGTGCGCTGACTCCAAAAGGATTACTGAAATGATCGAACTACAGAACCTGTCCAAGACTTTCCAGAGCAACGGCAAAGAAGTGAAGGCTGTCGATTCGGTCAGCCTCACCGTCAACGAAGGCGAGATATGCGTCTTCCTTGGTCCTTCGGGTTGCGGCAAGTCCACCACGCTGAAAATGATCAACCGACTGATCATGCCGACCTCCGGCAAGGTGCTGATCAACGGTGAAGACACCACTGATCTGGATGAAGTGACCCTGCGTCGCAACATCGGCTACGTGATTCAGCAGATCGGTCTGTTCCCGAACATGACCATCGAAGAAAACATCGTAGTGGTCCCAAAACTCTTGGGCTGGGACGCCAAGCGTTGCCACGACCGTGCTCGCGAACTGATGAGCATGATCAAGCTGGAGCCCAAGCAGTACCTGCATCGCTACCCGCGTGAACTGTCCGGTGGTCAACAGCAGCGTATTGGTGTGATCCGTGCTCTTGCCGCTGACGCGCCTTTGCTGCTGATGGACGAACCGTTCGGTGCGGTCGATCCGATCAACCGCGAGATGATCCAGAACGAATTCTTCGAAATGCAGCGCGCGCTGAACAAGACCGTGATCATGGTCAGCCACGACATCGACGAAGCCATCAAGCTGGGCGACAAAATCGCGATCTTCCGCGCAGGCAAACTGCTGCAGATCGACCACCCGGACACCTTGCTGGCGCACCCGGCAGACGAGTTCGTGTCGAGCTTCGTCGGCCAGGACAGCACCCTCAAGCGTCTGCTGTTGGTCAAAGCCGAAGACGCTGCGGACAACGCCCCATCGGTCAGCCCGGAGACCCCGGTGGCCGATGCGCTGGAAGTGATGGACGAAAACGACCGTCGCTACATCGTCGTCACCGATGCCGAGAACAAGGCCATGGGCTATGTGCGTCGTCGCGACCTGCATCGCCAGACCGGCGACTGCCTGCAGTTCCTGCGTCCGTTCAACGCCACCGCGGCCTACGACGAACACCTGCGCATCCTGCTGTCGCGCATGTACGAGTTCAACCGCTCATGGCTGCCGGTGCTGGACGCCGAGAATGTGTTCCTGGGTGAAGTGACTCAGGAATCGATCGCGGAATACCTGAGCTCGGGTCGTTCACGTGGCGGCAAGACCAGTATCGTTTCGCCGGCTGAGATTGCGGCTGACGCTCAGGCCTGATGTAAAAGCCCCGCGCTGCAATGGCGCGGGGCTTGTGGACTTGAGTTGAAATACTCTCTCTGTAGGAGCGCACGAGCCCCGCGAGGCCGCGATGGCGGTGTATCAGACAGATCGCGATCGCTGCCTCGAGGGGCTCGTGAGCTCCTTCAGAGTCGTCATATATCATCGACTGCTCTAATGACCTAGAAGACCACTTTGGTTATAGACGAATTTGGCTATTTTATTTTTTGTCATAACCTCCAGCTGCATTTTTCTTATATTGCGTACCGCAGGGGTCATTATAAGAATTTCTGCATCCAATCGTGCTTTCTTGAGGACCATCCCAGCGGCCTGACGCCTCAATAGAGCCTGATGGTGGAATGCGCAGGAGTTCGTAGCTGCGTTTCTCAACGATGTCGAGCAAATACTTCCTCTGGTAGCTGTCACTAAAAAGATAACGTACGCCATCGGTGTTCTTTAGATCAAAACCCTGGAAGTCGTCATCTCGACCGGACATGAAATCATTGGTTTCGAACAGGATTACAGGGGTGCTCTGCGCACCGGCTGAATTGAGACAGCTGTTAAAAGCTGCGGATCGCTCTTTCCCTGAAATCCAGATCTGACTGAAACTCTCGTCCTCAAACTCAATGTGTCCCGCAGTTTCGGACGGGGAAGTTCTCAACGACTGGACACATTCTTCGACCTTTTCGGTTCCAGCGTCAGCGGCGTTGGCTGAGGTAGAAGCGAGTATTGGTAAGCCGGTCATGACCAGACCAAGGTAAAGTAATTTTGCAGTGCTCATGAGGCTTCTCCTGTCCATGGATCATCCTGCGATGATGCGTATCGAGTTAGATTCCTGTAAGCCTTAATGGCTTATGAATACTGTGATAGCGGGGGAGATATTTTTCTACTGTCAGAAGTGACAGGTTTTCCGTGATTCCATTACCGGCTGTCTGTATTTGGATGCGCAGCGCCGATGCTCCCAGAAGATGAACTGATGACGTAACGGGATTAACGCAATCCCCCGTGGGAGCGAGGCTTGCCCGTGATTCAGGTGCCAGATTTAGCAGGCCCACCGCGTTATCGTTTATCGCGGGCAAGCCCTGCTCCCACATGGATCGCAGCTTCGCAATTAAATTGTTTCCATGCCAACCAACGATCTTTCAACTAACCCCTGCGCAATCTCGACCAGATGCACCACCGAAAATGCCAGGTCGCTCTCACACGGTGAGATGGTCGCTGGATTCGTAGGCGGTGGCGGCTGCGCAGCGCAGAAGTTCGCTGGCGCGTTGGAGGTCTTGTTCGAGAGTGGTGTTCGTCATGATGTTTTCCCTTGTCAGGTTGGAGCCATCACTTGTCGCTCTCACACGGAAGTGGGTGGCAGCTATGTACAGGGTGAGAGACCAGTCAAAGGGAAACCGGCCAGACCTAAGTCTGCCTGCACACAGCCGCCATATCTGGCAGGCTGATGCACCCTTTTTTGCAACCGGGCTCTCACACCCGACCACTGATTTACAGTGGCGGAGCGCAGGCTAGTTCCGGGCAATGGCGGGCGCAAGCGGGTTTGAGTTTCTAGGAAACTTCACACGGGAGATAGGGACGAGGCCTGCGCAATCGTCACATTTTTTGTAGGAAACCTGGCCCCTGTAGGGGTGAGCTTGCTCGCGATAGCGGTATATCTATGAAAAAGGATGCCCCTGATCAGACGCCATCGCGAGCAAGCTCACTCCTACAGGTCTATGTGATATTCACGATCAAATCGTGTCCAGAATGAACATCAAGCTGTCACACGGGTCCGTTACTACAGTGGGGCATACGTGTCGATTCGGCAGAAACGTCTGCAAATGCGACATTTTTTGTTGATCTCTAACCCCTCAGGTCCTAAAGTTCGCGCCGAACGTCCAAGCTGGAAACGATCCATCCGGCTCAAGTACTGACGACGAGACAGCAAGGCCACGGGAGGCGACCTCCAGATGGCCTTTTTTGCTTTCGGCGGACATGCCTTGGGAAGTAGGCGAACCAAAGTGGGGATACACACGGAGGACGTTCATATGCACCCATTTATTCATTTGTTTGCCCAGTGGAGTCCGTAGCATGCCGATCCAGGTCGAAGACTATTTCCAGCGCGACACCTTCAACAAAATGAAGGCGTTTGCCGACAAGCAAGAAACCCCGTTCGTGGTTATCGATACCGCGATGATCAGCCAGGCCTACGATGACCTGCGCGCAGGTTTCGAATTCGCCAAGGTGTACTACGCCGTCAAAGCCAACCCGGCGGTCGAAATCATCGACCTGCTCAAGGATAAAGGCTCGAGCTTCGACATCGCGTCGATCTATGAGCTGGACAAGGTCATGGACCGCGGTGTCACTCCAGACCGCATCAGCTACGGCAACACCATCAAGAAATCCAAGGACATCCGCTACTTCTACGAGAAGGGCGTGCGTCTGTTCTCCACCGACTCCGAAGCTGACCTGCGCAACATCGCCAAGGCTGCACCGGGTTCGAAAGTCTACGTGCGTATCCTGACCGAAGGCTCGACCACGGCTGACTGGCCTTTGTCGCGTAAGTTTGGCTGCCAGACCGACATGGCCATGGATCTGCTGATCCTGGCTCGTGACCTGGGCCTGGTGCCTTACGGCCTGTCGTTCCACGTCGGTTCGCAACAGCGCGACATCAGCGTCTGGGACGCTGCGATTGCCAAGGTCAAAGTGATCTTCGAGCGTCTGAAAGAAGAAGACGGCATCACCCTCAAGCTGATCAACATGGGCGGCGGCTTCCCGGCCAACTACATCACCCGCACCAACAGCCTGGAAACCTACGCTGAAGAAATCATTCGCTACCTGAAAGAAGACTTCGGCGATGACTTGCCGGAAATCATTCTGGAGCCGGGTCGTTCGCTGATCGCCAACGCCGGTATTCTGGTCAGCGAAGTAGTGCTGGTGTCGCGTAAATCCCGCACCGCAGTAGAGCGTTGGGTGTATACGGATGTGGGCAAGTTCTCCGGCCTGATCGAAACCATGGACGAAGCCATCAAGTTTCCAATCTGGACCGAGAAGAAAGGCGAGATGGAAGAAGTGGTCATCGCCGGTCCGACCTGCGACAGCGCCGACATCATGTACGAGAACTACAAGTATGGCCTGCCACTGAACCTGGCCATCGGTGACCGCCTGTACTGGCTGTCCACTGGCGCGTACACCACCAGCTACAGCGCAGTAGAGTTCAACGGCTTCCCGCCGCTGAAATCGTTCTACGTTTAAGCGCCACGCTGAACAATAAAAACCCGCGAGTGATCGCGGGTTTTTTTATGAGTGCAGGTTCGTTCGCACGGACATGCGTGGGGTCAGCGTTCTGAATGTTTACAACGCCGCTTGAGCGTTATTAACCATGCCTTGGGCCTGGGTCAGGCGACTGCCCATCAGATTCATCTGGAGAATGAAGGTTCTCACATTGCTCTTGTCACTGATGAGCAACAGCTGTGTTCTGGAGTCGTTCAGGGTTTCGCGCAAGCGGATGCAGTAACCAAGCACATTACCGGCTGCTTCCAATGCAAAGGTATATTCAGCCCGTGAGGCGTCAAGGCTGCGATTGGCTAGATCCAGTTGTTTTTGCACTGGCCCGGAAAATGTTGAATCAGGTTTTCGATGCCGGGCTTCATGCTCTGCAACCTTGACCTTCATGAAGTCAACCGTGCGCGGGATAATGTCAGTGGCGCTTTGCTGAAGGAATTGAAGGTCCTTGACCGCTGTATAAAGCAAGCCATCAAAGTGGGTGAGCTTTTGCGACAGGAAATACGTGACATCGTAGGTTTTACTGGAAGGGCTGATGCCGAGTTTGCCGCTCATGTTGAATGGCTGCGCATGAAGCAACAAGGTATTCAGATTTTCTCGGACACTGTCGGTACCCTCTGGCCGCTTGTAGAGCTTGAGCTGGGTAACCAACTCGTTGGCGTCGCTGATAAGCAGGGTAATGTCCTGATGTAACTGGCGTAGCGCTTTTGCGTTCGCTGGCCATAACGGGATGTCGCGTTTGGCGCGTGCAGCAGTATCACTCATCGCTGGATGCTGGCCGCTGCCTGTTAGTGGCAGAGCAAGATTTTTCAAGAAGCTGTCGATGGAAGCGGAAAAGCCTTCAAGATAGAGTTTGAAGTTATTCAGCCCGACGACATCAGATTCACTAATTAACGCCATGGTTATGCTCGCTTATGTTGTGATGCTGGACGCAGATGCTCACCACAAGGAGGGCGCCCCCCCTTGCGGATCATCGTTTGAGTCGGTTTAGCGGAGGGCGGGCAAGTAACCCATGACTGCTTTGGCGTCTTCAATCCATTGCTGGACATAATCATCATCGCTGATTGTTGCCCGCGTGTACTTATTCACGAACGACTTCAACGACGTGACGATTTTCGAGTATTCCTGAGCATAGATAACGCGGTTATCGTCAAAGCCGTGGATAGACTCGATGAATTTGGTGCGCTGCCCCACCAGCCGCAGCTCTTCATTCTTCGCATTGATTTGCTGTGTTACTGCATCGATGCGCTTGTACAAATTGTTTCGCAGGCTTAACAGGCCGTAATAGTTCAAAGCGGCGTCAAGGTCAGCAAGGGACTTCTGCAACAGGTCAAGCGCTGCTTTGACAATAGCGGCGTGTGGTCCTGCCAGTTGAAGCGCAGCGAGTGCTTCGGCATTCAAGATGGTCTCTTCACCAATCTGGGCCAGGCCTTTGGATTCGAGCGCCTTGATCGCATCGTTCAAGGTGAGAAGTTCACCGTTCAGTCCGGTTTTACGTTCTGCAAGCGCGGCTATGTCAACGGGCAGCTGGGTGGCTTGGCTCTCAAGCCCGGCGAGGGACGTCAGGATTGATTGGCGGTTGAACGTCTCGTTAATTGACTTCAAATGATCGGCCATTGTTTTTGCTTCATCGTTTGTGGCGACGATCCCGGCCTCAATCACCTCCGAAATACGGTTGAGGATAAATTCCCGGTGATCGTCATCTTCAGCGTCTAAAAGCTCATCTTGGTACCGCGCGATATCGTCAACGGGGAACTCCAGGTTGTATGAAATTTTCTGGGCAGACTCCAACAAAACGAAGTGTGCCCGATTCAGCGTAGTGTTCAGGTTAGTGAACTTGCCAAAGAGGTTCGGCAGGTAATCCGTTTCGGTGTGATACACCGTGGCATCGACCATTTTTTCGTTGCAGGCGACTTTTGCATTGCGCATGGCTTGGGTATCGGGCTCATCAAGGGCCAGAGAATTTTTCATGATCATTAGGCTCCTGCCTTGTCGAGCTCCCTTTGGAGCATATTCTTCCTGGAATTCTTTATCGGCCTGAGCGAAGACTTCATACAAGCGCTCCGCTTCGACAGCTACCGTTTCCCAAGGCCGGACCACTGAGCGGAAGTGATGCATAAACTCGTACAGTCTGAGCGCGTCATTGATGGCATCGACACCTTGTTTGGAACGATCAATGTAAATAGTGATCTTGTTCCACACGTTGGCCAGATTCTGGGTGGCAATGTCTGCGTCAACGACAATGACATCCAGGTCCAGCAGATCCGCTCGTACGCGATGTAAGGAGGCGAGGACCTTGTCTTTGGTTCGCATTTCTGCGATTTTGGTTTCCTGCTCTTTGCGCAGTTTATTGCGGTCCGTGCGAAGTTTTTCCGCTTCAACTCCGTTGTAAATTGCGACGGCCACCCCGACAATATTCAATTTGGACGCTGCTTCGAGTGCCTCTCTCACGGATTTTTTGTAGGCGTCGTTGAGTTCCTGGATTCGAATCGCGCGATCTTCGATATCTTTACTGAGTATCTTTATGAGGTTGGCAAGGTTGCTGTTGTTAATTGCGCCAACCTTGTTCTTTATCTCGGGCAGGACTTTCTCAGCGAGCTCGCGGCTGAATATATCAAGACGTTTTTTAATGTTGTGCGCGTCGACTTGTTGCTGTCGCACGGCGTCGAGGATGTTGTTCAGGAATATGCTGAATAAACTAACGGTGTCCTTATCCGATGCGTCAAGATTGAACTCGCTGAGGCGGCCGCTGAGTTCATCTTTAAGGTTTCGAATGTCTTCGAGTGTTCTGATATTGTACGGGGCGAGTTTGTTCAGAGCCTTTACATCACTGCAGATATCGTCCATGGTAAGGGCATTGTTTTCGATATCACCGGCGAATATTTGCAGCTTGCTGGTTACTGCGATCAGGTCTGTCCGTAACGGGTTCCACGTCCGGGCGTGTTTGTTGATCAGCTCGAAGCTATCCCGGAAGTCCTTTGGTTCCAGGCCATTGCCTGCGCCTTCGCCTTCTTTGTAGCCAAGGTAGCTAATCACAGCACTCAACGTCGTTGGAAGCGCGAGGCCTGCCATTTCGTAAACTTTGATACTCTTGATCTGTTCTTTCGTCAGAATTAACCCAGGGGGGCGAGTTGAATCCTCCAACCGACCGAGGGATGCATCCATTAAAACTTGTGGCGCTTTGCCTGCTTCGTCGACTGTGGTGTCATCAGTCACTGGGGCATCAGTTTTATAAGCCATTTCATTAATCCTTTAATGAATAGAATGCTGGACAGTGTGTAGATGCTTTCAAGTGTGCAGTTTCCTGCTGCACACTCGCTAGGCTAGGTGCCCGGTGAGGGTTGGTCAAAACAGCAAGTAAGTCCAGATTTGTATTGAGTTAAGATTTAATGTTTCAACCGTTTACCATGTTCTCAATATCCGTATTCATCTCGCCGTTACAGTCCCTGAGTTAACGCCTTTTTGTTATTCAGACCCTCATTTTTGGCGAAGCGTCTTACCCAATTTGTCTGGACGGTCACCTCGTCTCTACGTTGTCTCCTACACGCTGCGTCGCCCAAGGCACGGCAGCGGGTAGATACAACCGTCCTCGCGTCTTTCAAGAACCAGATACAGATGAGAACTCATCCCTTTTAGGCGCATAATGCGCCGCATTGCGGGTCCATGAGGTCGTAAGGGTGCTGAAGAAGATTCTGTTTCAAGTCCACTGGTTCTTCGGCATCACGGCCGGGCTCGTGCTGGCGTTGATGGGTATAACCGGGGCTCTCTATTCGTTCGAGGATGAGATCCTTGAGTGGATCAACCCTGATGCGTTGATCATCGAGGTGCGTGGCACACCTTTGCCACCGGTAGAGTTGGTGCGCAAACTGGAAGCCGAAACGGGGCTGACCGTGGCGATCCTGCGCGTCCAGGTCGTGGGCGACAAAGCTGCACAGGTTTATTTCACGCCGCCACCCGGTGAGCGGCGCGGGCCGATGCGCAATTTCAACCCGTACACCGGTGAAGTCACGGGCGACGCTGCCGGTGCTGGTTTTTTTGATTTTGTTTTGCGCCTGCACCGATTCCTCGCCATGGGGGAATATGGCAAACAGGTGACCGCTGTCTGCACGCTGATTCTGATTTTCTTCTGTCTGTCCGGGCTTTATTTGCGCTGGCCACGCAAAGCGCTGAACTGGCGTATCTGGCTGACCATGGACTGGGCCAAAAAGGGTCGTAGCTTCAACTGGGACCTGCATTCGGTATTTGGCACCTGGTGCCTGCTGTTCTATCTGTTGT
This sequence comes from Pseudomonas sp. HP_14, assembly GCF_055283875.1. NCBI lineage: Bacteria > Pseudomonadati > Pseudomonadota > Gammaproteobacteria > Pseudomonadales > Pseudomonadaceae > Pseudomonas > Pseudomonas sp. HP_14. The sequence continues at coordinate 141,151 of NZ_JBTOQI010000044.1, forward strand.
TCGCCGTCACCGGTTTGAACTGGTCTTACGACTGGTTCAGTAATGGTATGCACGCGTTGCTGGGTGATGCGCCAATAGGCGAGCAGCGGCGGGGTGGTGGTATGCGCCCTGTCGGTAAAAGCGAGCCAGCGCCGAAGGCTGATTATGTCGCGATCTGGAACAGTATTCAGGCGACGGCAGGTCCAGCATTGGCGTCGTACAACATTCGCCTGCCCAATACTGCCGGTCAGCCAGCGACCATTTTCTACCTGCTCAAGGATTCGCCACATCCACGGGCGCTCAACCAAATCACTCTCGACCCTGTTACTGGCAATGTCAGCGCGGTGTCCCGCTATGCCGAGAAAAGCTTCGGCGCGCAGTTGCTGGTCAGCAATTACAGCCTGCACGTTGGCAGTTATTTCGGCATGCCGGGTCGCATCATCATGACCGTGGCGTCGCTGATGATGCCGCTGTTTTTCATCACGGGCTGGTTGTTGTATCTGGATCGTCGACGCAAGAAGCGCGATGTGCGCAACGCCCGTGCGGGAGTCGCCAGCAACATTGAAGGGCCTGCATGGCTGATTGGTTTTGCCAGTCAGAGCGGGTTTGCCGAACAGTTGGCCTGGCAGACGGCCGGGCAATTACAGGCGGCCGGAATGCCGGTGAATGTTCAGCGCCTGGCGGATGTCACCGAACAGGATCTGAGCCAAAGTCGTAACGCGCTGTTTGTGGTCAGCACGTTCGGCGACGGTGAAGCGCCGGACAGCGCCCGGGCTTTCGAGCGCAAGCTGCTTGGCGCAGGGCTATCACTGGATAACCTCAATTACGCCGTGCTGGGGCTTGGCGATCGGCAGTATCAACATTTCTGTGCGTTTGCTCATCGCTTGCAGGACTGGTTGAAAGAGCGGGGCGGCCAGTCGCTGTTTGCCTCCGTGGAAGTGGACAGCGCCGACCCGGTCGCCCTGCAGCATTGGCAGCAGCAGTTGGGGCAATTGACTGGCAGTACGCCTGCGGTTCTCTGGCAAGCGCCCGCTTATGACAACTGGGTTTTGTCGCAGCGCGAACTGCTTAATCCGGGCAGCAGCGGTTCGAAGGTGTTTCTGCTGGGCCTGACACCGCCGCTGTTGAACACATGGGAGGCTGGCGACCTGGTGGAGGTGATGCCACGCAACAGCCCGCAAGCCGTCGAAGACTTTCTCGCCGGGCTGGGTATTGCGGTGAGCATGCATGTGCATATTGGCGGGTTGGAAGAACCCGTTGAAGTCGCACTGGCCAGCCGACAGTTGCCTCATCATCGGGCACATCTGGTAGGGCTGCATGCTCAAGCATTGATTGATGCATTGGTACCCTTGGCCCCGCGTGAGTACTCAATCGCGTCGATTGCCGAGGATGGCGTGCTGGAGTTGATCGTGCGTCAGGAGCTGCATCCGGATGGAGGTCTGGGGCTGGGTTCCGGTTGGCTGACGGAGCATGTTGCGCTCAACGAAGCAGTCAGCCTGCGAGTGCGGCGCAACAGTAGCTTCCATCTGCCCGCCGAGCCTCGACCATTGATCCTGCTGGGTAACGGCACCGGGCTGGCCGGGTTGCGCAGTCTGCTCAAGGCGCGCGTCGCACAGGGGCAGTTGCGCAATTGGTTGCTGTTTGGCGAGCGTCATCAGGCCCATGACTTTCATTGCGGTGACGAATTGCGGGCGTGGCTGGCGGCAGGAAAACTCACGCGGCTGGACCTGGCGTTTTCTCGTGATCAGGCTGAGAAGATTTATGTGCAGGATCGCTTGCTGCAAGCCGCGGACGAGTTAAAAGCGTGGCTTGCGGACGGCGCAGCGATTTACATCTGCGGCAGCCTGCAAGGCATGGCGGCAGGAGTGGATGCGGCGTTGATCGAAGTCCTGGGTGAGCAGGCGGTGGGAGAGTTGATCGAGGAAGGGCGGTATCGAAGGGATGTTTATTAGATTTATGGCCGGAGTGAGGACTTGTGGGAGCCGGGCTTGCCCGCGATGCATGAGGCGCAGGCAGTAGCCACACCGAGTAATCGTTCATCGCGAGCAAGCTCAGTCCCCACAGGTTCTGCGTGGACTCAGATAGTGACTGTAGGAGCCGGGCTTGCCCGCGATGCATGAGGCGCAGGCAGTAGCCACACCGCGTAATCGTTCATCGCGAGCAAGCTCGGCTCCCACAGGTTCTGCGTGGACTCAGATAGTGACTGTAGGAGCCGGGCTTGCCCGCGATGCATGAGACGCAGCCATAAGCCACACCGAGTAATCGTTCATCGCGAGCAAGCTCAGCTCCCACAGGTTCTGCGTGGACTCAGATAGTGACTGTAGGAGCCGGGCTTGCCCGCGATGCATAAGGCGCAGGCAGTAGCCACACCGAGTAATCGTTCATCGCGAGCAAGCTCGGCTCCTACAGGTTCATCATCAACCCTTAAATTTACGCCGCCACAAACTGCTCAGCGTAATGGCAGGCAACCTGGCGGTTGTCGACCAGACGCAGGGCCGGTTCTTCGGTGGAGCAACGCTCGGTCGCGTACGGGCAGCGCTTGTGGAAGGCGCAGCCGCTTGGCGGGTCGAGCGGGTTAGGCAGTTCACCGACGATCTTGATCTTCGGCTTCAGCGGATCCGGATGAATCGTCGGGGTCGCCGACAACAATGCCTGGGTGTACGGGTGCAGTGGACGGTTATAGATCTCTTCCTTGGGACCCATTTCTGCCGGGCGGCCCAGATACATCACCAACACCGTGTCAGCAACGTGACGCACCACCGACAGGTTGTGGGAGATGAACACGTAGGCCGTATTGAATTCCTGCTGCAGGTCCATGAACAGGTTCAGCACCTGTGCCTGAATCGACACGTCCAGCGCGGAAGTCGGTTCGTCTGCTACCAGCACTTTTGGTTGCAGCATCATGGCGCGAGCCAGGGCGATACGCTGACGCTGACCACCGGAGAACATGTGCGGATAACGCTGATAGTGCTCAGGGCGCAAACCGACCTGAGCCATCATCGCCTGCACTTTCTCCCGACGTTCCTTGGCAGACAGATTGGTGTTGATCAGCAACGGCTCGCCGAGCTGATCACCAATTTTCTGCCGTGGGTTGAGCGACGCGTAAGGGCTCTGGAAAACCATCTGCACGTCTTTGCGCAGTTGCTTGCGTTGATCCTTGGTGGCACCGGTAACTTCCTGACCGGCGATTTTCAACGAGCCGGAAGACGGCTCTTCAATCAGGGTCAAGGCGCGGGCCAGGGTCGACTTGCCACAGCCGGACTCACCGACCACAGCCAGCGTCTTGCCTGCTTCAAGTTCGAAAGACACGCCATTAAGGGCGCGTACCAGTGCGTGACCTTTGAACAGGCCACGGGAGACTTCGTAGTGACGGGTAAGGTCGCGGGCGGTAAGAACGACGCTCATTACGCCACCTCCTGATTCAACGGATAGAAGCAACGCGCCAGGCTGTGAGCTTTTGGATCAAGGCCTGGACGCTGGGTGCGGCATTTGTCCTGCACGTAAGGGCAGCGCGGCGAGAGCAGGCAGCCTTGAGGGCGGTCATAACGACCCGGAACCATGCCCGGGAGGGTCGCCAGACGTTCGGCGCCCATGCTGTGTTCCGGGATCGCCGCCAGCAGCGCTTCGCTGTAGGGGTGTCCCGGTACGTCGAACAAGCCCGGTACCTGACCCACTTCAACGGCCTGGCCTGCGTACATCACGCAGACACGCTGTGCGGTTTCAGCCACAACCGCCAGGTCGTGAGTAATCAGCACCAGCGCCATGTCCTGCTCTTTTTGCAGGCTTAGCAGCAGTTCCATGATCTGCGCCTGAATCGTCACGTCCAGTGCAGTGGTGGGTTCGTCAGCGATCAGCAGTTTGGGTTCGCCAGCAATCGCCATGGCAATCGCCACACGCTGGCTCATGCCGCCCGACAGTTGATGCGGGTACGCATTGAGACGCGATGCAGCGCCCGGGATTTCAACTTTCTGCAGCAGTTCAAGGGCACGTTGACGCGCCGCCCTGCCTGACAGGTTCAAGTGTTGACGCAGCACCTCTTCGATCTGGAAGCCCACGGTGTAGCTGGGGTTCAGTGCGGTCATTGGGTCTTGAAAGACCATTGCCAGGTCTTTGCCGATGATCTTGCGACGCTGCCGGGAGTTGAGCTTGAGCAGCTCATGGCCGTCGAAGTTCAGTGAGTCAGCGGTGATCACGCCGGGGTGATCGATCAGGCCCATCAACGCCATCATGGTCACGGATTTACCCGAACCCGACTCGCCGACGATGGCCATGACTTCGCCTTTCTCGACGCTCAACGACAGGCCGTCGACAACAGGCACTGCGCTGGCATCGCCGAAGCGGACGTTGAGATTCTTGATTTCCAGAAGTGACATGCGAATCTCCTCAGGCGGCATTTTTGAGTTTCGGGTCCAGCGCATCGCGCAGCCCGTCGCCCATCAGGTTGATTGCCAGCACGCTGAGCAAAATGGTCAGACCCGGCAGGCTCACTACCCACCAGGCGCGTTCGATGTAGTCGCGGGCCGAAGCGAGCATGGTGCCCCACTCAGGTGTTGGCGGTTGCACGCCCAAACCGAGGAAGCCCAACGCGGCGGCGTCGAGAATTGCCGAGGAGAAACTCAAGGTCGCCTGTACGATCAACGGCGCCATGCAGTTTGGCAGCACGGTGATGAACATCAGGCGCGGCAGGGTAGCGCCAGCCAGACGCGCAGCCGTCACGTAATCGCGGTTCAGTTCGCCCATCACCGCCGCGCGGGTCAGACGGACATACGAAGGCAGCGAAACGATGGCGATCGCGATCACAGTGTTGATCAGGCCAGGGCCGAGGATGGCGACAATCGCCACTGCCAGCAGCAGCGAAGGCAGGGCAAGCATGATGTCCATCAGGCGCATGATTGTCGGGCCGAGAATGCGCGGGAAGAACCCGGCCAGCAGGCCCATCAGAATGCCCGGAATCAACGACATGACTACCGACGACAAACCGATCAACAGCGAGAGCTGTGAGCCTTTGATCAGACGCGAGAGCAGGTCACGGCCCAGTTCGTCGGTGCCCAGCAGGAATTGCCATTGACCGCCTTCGAGCCAGACCGGCGGGGTCAGCAGGAAGTCGCGGTATTGCTCGCTCGGGTCATGCGGCGCGACCCAAGGGGCAAACAGCGCGCAAAACGCGATCATGATCATGAACAGCAGGCCGGCTACCGCGCCTTTGTTTTTCGAAAAGGCTAGCCAGAATTCTTTGTACGGCGAGGGGTAAAGCAGGCTTTGATCGACTGCTACCGCAGGAGTAGGTGTGCTCATAGGTAAGGATCTCAGCGCTGGTGACGGATGCGTGGGTTGGCAAAGCCGTAGAGGATGTCCACCACGAAGTTGACCAGGATCACCAGGCAGGCGATCAGCAGAATGCCGTTTTGTACCACTGGGTAGTCACGGGCACCGATCGCTTCGATCAGCCACTTGCCGATACCCGGCCAGGAGAAGATCGTTTCGGTCAGAACCGCACCGGCGAGCAGGGCGCCGACTTGCAGGCCGAACACGGTCAATACCGGGATCAGCGCGTTACGCAGGCCATGCACGAACACCACGCGAGCAGGCGACAGGCCCTTGGCACGAGCGGTCCGTACGTAGTCTTCACGCAGTACTTCCAGCATCGAAGAACGGGTCATCCGGGCGATCACCGCCAACGGGATGGTACCGAGCACGATGGCAGGCAGAATCAGATGATGCAGGGCATCAAGGAAGGCGCCTTCTTCATCGCTGAGCAACGTGTCGATCAGCATGAAACCGGTTTTTGGCGGGATGTCATACAGCAGGTCGATACGCCCGGAGACCGGTGTCCAGCCCAGCGTCACCGAGAAGAACATGATGAGGATCAGGCCCCACCAGAAGATCGGCATTGAATAACCCGCCAGGGAAATACCCATCACCCCGTGATCGAATAACGAACCCCGTTTGAGTGCCGCGATGACGCCCGCCAGCAAGCCAAGAATGCCCGCAAAGATCAGCGCTGCAATCGACAGTTCCAGAGTGGCCGGGAACAGCGCGGTGAATTCGGTCCACACGCTGGTCCGCGTGCGCAACGACTCGCCGAGATCGCCTTGGGCGAGCTTGCCGACGTAGTCGAGGTATTGCGCATACAGAGGTTTGTTAAGGCCAAGGCGTTCCATGGCCTGGGCGTGCATTTCCGGATCGACCCGGCGTTCACCCATCATGACTTCAACCGGGTCGCCCGGAATCAGGCGGATCAAGGCAAAGGTCAGCAAGGTGATGCCGAAAAACGTGGGTATCAACAACCCCACTCGGCGGGCGATAAAACTAAACATCTTTGTGTGTACCTCATCAGCCGGTTAGGCGTATTCCAGCGGGGCTCTGGTTAGAGCCCGCCGGATTATTTTTCTACTTCACCCTGGTAGTGGCGAAGTTGTTATTGGTCAGCGGGCTAATTTGGTAGCCTTCGACGTTGCTACGCATTGCAGTAAACAGTTTTGGATAAGCCAGGCTCAGCCAGGGTATGTCTTTGGCTACGATCTGCTGGGCTTGTTCGTAGAGTGCAGCGCGTTCAGCCGGGTCGGTCTTTTCCCGAGCCTTGGAGATCGCCTCTTCAAACGCCTTGTTACACCAGCGGGCGTAATTTTCACCATTCTTCGCGGCTTCGCAACTCAGGTTAGGTGTCAGGAAGTTATCCGGGTCGCCATTGTCGCCAGCCCAGCCTGCAAACACCATGTCATGTTCGCCTGCCTTGGCCCGTTTAAGCATCTCGCCCCATTCCATGACGCGCAGGTTTAGCTTGAGCCCGATTTTTGCCAGGTCCGCTTGCAGCATTTGCGCACCCAGAGCCGGGTTCGGGTTAGTCACTGCGCCGCCATTACGCAAGAACAGGCTGAACTCCTGACCTTCCGCTACGCCTGCTTCTTTAAGCAGTGCCCGTGCTTTTTCCAGGTCATGTGTCGGGTTTTTAATATCGTGGGCATAGCCGAGCAGGGTCGGAGGATACGGGTTTACCCCTTCAGTTGCCTTGCCTTCGCCGAACAACGCCTTGATATACGCTTTTTTGTCGAACGCCAGGTTGATCGCTTCACGCACACGCACATCGCTCAGGTACTTATGCGTCGTGTTGATGGCGATGTAGCTGGTCATCATGGCTTCCATCTCGTCGATCTTGAGCTTGGGGTCAGCCTTGATGGTTTCGATGTCATCCGGTTTCGGGTAAAGCGCAACCTGACACTCGTTGGCCTTGAGCTTTTGCAGGCGCACATTGCTGTCCAGTGTGATCGCAAAAATCAGCGCTTCACTGGGCACTGCACCCTTCCAGTAATCCGGGTTGGCTTTATAGCGAACTTGAGCGTCTTTGGCATAGCGAGTCAGGATGAACGGGCCTGTGCCGATGGGTTTGCTGTTCAGTTCTGCGGTTTTGCCCGCTTTGAGCAACTGGTCGGCGTACTCGGCGGAATAGATCGAGGTGAACGGCATGGCCAGGTCACGCAGGAACGGCGACTCAGGACGCGTCAGGGTGAATTTGACGGTGTGGTCGTCGATCTTTTCGATGCTCTTAAGCAGGTCATTGAAGCCCATGCTTTCAAAATACGGGTAACCGGTCAGAGATTTTTCGTGCCAAGGGTGCTTCGGGTCCAGCTGACGCTGAAAGCTCCAAAGGACGTCATCGGCGTTCATCTCGCGGCTTGGTTTGAAATACTCGGTGGTCTGGAACTTGACGTCTTTGCGCAGGTGGAAAGTGTAGGTCAGGCCGTCGTCACTGACGTCCCAGCTTTCAGCGAGGTTCGGTTCAGTCTCGGTGGTGCCGGGCTTGAAACCGACCAGTTTGTCGAGGAACGTTTCTGCCGTGGCATCAGCCGTGACAGCGGTGGTGTATTGAACGATATCGAAGCCTTCAGGGCTGGCTTCGGTGCACACCACCAAAGGCTTGGCCGAGACGCTCATTGCCGCACTGAGCAGTGCCAGAGCGATAGAGTTGCGTAGCGATAGCAGTTTCAATGGGAAACCTCCGTTGATTGAGCGTCAAAGACCGATCCGCCGCGGTGTTGGCCCCCGCGGCGGATCGGTCAGGTCACGAACTACAGGATGTTGAATGGAATCGTGGTTACCAGACGGAACTCGTTGATGCTGCCATCAGACTGGTTGGCGCTTGCACGGTGCGTCGTGTAGGTCGCGCGGATAGCGGTAGCTTTGAGCGGGCCGGACTGTACAGCGTACGAGGAGCCGATGCCGTACTCGTAGTGGGTCTCTCCGTCCATCGCGCGCACGTCGCTGTAGGCGGTGCCTTTGTAGTGGGTACCGTCGATGTCCCAGCCACGAGCCTGGTAGATGTTGAACTTCAGGCCTGGCACGCCGTACTCGGCCATGTTCAGCACGTAGGCGACCTGCAGGGATTTTTCGTTCGGGCCGTTGAAGTCCGAGAGCAGGGAGTTGGCCAGGAAGATGGCGTTGGTTTCGTGTGCGTAGTCGAAGTATTCGTTACCGGCAACTTCCTGGTAGGCGAGGCTCAGGCTGTGAGCTTTGTGCGTACCGGTGAAGGAGAGGCTGTAGGTATCGTTATCGATTGGACCCATTTTGCGCTGGCCCGAATCTTTGGTCTTGTAGTAGTTCAGGTTGGTGCTCAGGCCCACAACATCGGTGTCGCCCATTTCATGGGTGAAGCCGAAGTAGTACTGGTGCCAGAAGTCTTCAAGGTTCGACGCATAGAAGCTGGTGGTCAGGCTTTCGAACGGCTTGTAGTCGCCACCAAGCATGTCCAGACGATCAGAGGTCTGGCTGCGGTCGCCGTACTCGGAACGGAATTTTTGCTGGCTCTGTTCCATACGTGGCGACACGCGGTCGAAGCTACCGGCTTGCAGCGACAGGTTGTTGAACTCGTCGCTTTGTACCGCGAAACCCTGGAAGCTGGAAGGCAGCGCACGGTTGCCAATGTAGGCGATAACCGGGGTGTTAACCGACTGACGACCCATGGTCAGGGTAGTGTTGGAAACACGCGCCTTGACGTTGCCCAGACCCATTTTGCTCCACTGACCTACTGCATCGCCGTCGCTGTCGGCCAACGTGCGGTTGGAGCTGCCAGCGAAGTCGCCAGTGTCGCGATCCAGTGCAATGGCGTTGTACAAGGCCAGCTCGGTTCCGAAGCCAACAGTGCCCTGGGTGAAGCCCGAGGTGTAGTTGACGATGGTGCCTTGTTGCCAGTTGATACGACGCTCGGTGGTTTTACGCACGCCGTCATCGTTGTAGCCGAACGAGCCACCGCGACGCTTCAGTTCATTGGCATACCAGTTACGAGTCGTACCGGTCAGGTGTGAATCTTCAATGAAACCACCCGCCTCAGCCTGTGCACTTTTCGAGCTCAGTTGAGTTGGCACGAATGCCTGACTGACGGGTTCTGCCTGGGCTATTGCGCTCAATGAAGCAATAGACAAAGCGACTGCTGCGGTACTGACTTTTCTCACGATTGAAGCTCCCTTTACTACTTTATAGTTGCCAGTTTTTTTGGTCTGGCTCTGGTTGTATGAGGCTTTCTGCCCCGTTTTTTTTGGATACATCTGCTAACAAAACGAATTTCTGGAACGGTGATACTCACCGCCCCTGGTCAAGGGCAGTGAGTGTCTGTTGGTCTTTTGCTTAGTCGGCGACGCTGACGCCGGTGAAAGTGTTACGTCCGAACGGGCTGACTTTGAAACCCTGCACTTCTTTACGCAGCGGCTGGTTAACCGTGGAGTGAGCGATCGGCGTGATTGGCACTTGCTGTTTCAAGTACTGCTGGGCCTGTTTGTACAGGTCGGTACGCTTCTCTCTGTCCGCGGTGGCAACAGCGGCCTTGACCAGTGCGTCGTATTTCTCGTCGCACCACATGGAGTAGTTGTTACCGCCAATGGCCGCACAGCTATACAGCGTGCCCATCCAGTTGTCCGGATCACCATTGTCACCAGTCCAGCCGATTAGCGAGATATCGTGCTCACCCGCCTTGGTGCGCTTGAGGTATTCGCCCCACTCGTAGCTGACGATCTTGACCTTGATACCCACCTTGGCCCAATCGGCCTGGAGCATTTCAGCCATCAGTTTGGCGTTGGGGTTGTAAGGACGTTGTACCGGCATTGCCCAGAGGGTCAGCTCGGTACCTTCCTTGATGCCCGCAGCGCGCAGCAGCTCTTTGGCTTTTTCAGGGTTGTACGGGTTGTCCTTGATGGTCTCGTCGTAAGACCACTGGGTCGGCGGCATCGCATTGACGGCCAGTTGGCCAGCGCCCTGATACACGGCGTTGATAATCGCCTGCTTGTTGACGGCCATGTCCAGCGCCTGACGCACTTCCAGTTTGCCCAATGGCTCATGGCGCACGTTGTACGAGATATAACCCAGGTTGAAGCCAGCCTGTTCCATCACCCTCAGGTCTTTGTCTTCCTTGAGCTTCTGGATATCGGCCGGGCGTGGGTTGAGCGAAACCTGGCACTCGTTGGCCTTGAGCTTCTGCATCCGTACCGAGGCGTCGGTATTGATGGCGAAAATCAGGTTGTCGATTTTGACGCGGCTCGGGTCCCAGAACTCTTTGTTGCCCTTGTAGCGAATTTGCGAGTCTTTCTGGTAGCGCTGGAATACAAAGGCGCCGGTACCGATAGGCTTCTGGTTGATGTCGTGCAGGTTGCCGGACTTCATCAACTGGTCTGCGTATTCAGCGGACAGGATCGAGGCGAAGTTCATCGCGACGTTCTGGATGAACGCGGCATCAACCTTGTTCAGGGTGAAGACCACGGTCAGCGGATCGGTTTTTTCCACCGACTTGATGTTCTTGTTCAGGCCCATGCCGTTGAAGTACGGAAATTCGGTCGGGTAAGCGACACGAAACGGGTGATCCTGTTTGAGCATGCGGTTGAACGTGAACAGCACGTCATCGGCGTTGAACTCGCGGGTTGGTTTGAAGTACGGCGTGGTGTGGAACTTCACCCCTTCGCGCAAGTGGAAGGTGTAGGTCAGGCCGTCTTCGGAAACATCCCACTTGGTGGCCAGTGCCGGGATGACTGCTGTGCTGCCCTGTTCGAATTCTGTCAGGCGGTTGTAGATCGGTTCGGCGGCGTCGTTATCGGTGCCGGCCGTGTACTGGGCGATGTCGAAACCTGCCGGGCTGCCTTCCGAGCAAAACACCAGATTGCTTGCGGCTTGAGCCGCAGGCGTCATGGCCAGCAAACCAAGGCTGAACAACGACGACATGGCAATGGTTTTACGCATGATGATCCTTATCCTTCAAGTGAGTAGTTAATGCCCAACAATTGCCAGGCAAAGCATTGCCTGCAAGCTGGAAGCCTTCTCGACTGCTCAGTAACAAAATGAAATAGCTTGGCCCGCGCCCTCGAAGGTATGTCCGTTGGGCGAGACTGTATGTAGTACCTGGTGCCTAAAAGCGCGTGGGAAACTTCTGTATGTAGTTAGCGCACTTTATGTAGGAGCTGCCGAAGGCTGCGATAGCGTTATATCTGACGCACCGCGATTCGCAGCCTTCGGCAGCTCCCACAGGGAAATACGAATATTTATATATCCGACAAAAGGAGGTAACTGCGCTGTTTGACAGCGCAGTTACTTGGTCTTACTTGCCGGTAACGCTAACGCCGTAGAACGAGTTCAGACCAAACGGGCTGATCTTGAAGTCCTGTACGGAAGTGCGCATTGGTTGGTAAACCGTCGAGTGCGCGATAGGCGTCATTGGCACGGCCTCTTTGAGGAGGTGCTGTGCCTGTTTATACAGTTCGGTACGCTTGGCCTGATCGGTCGTTTCCTTGGCCTGGTGGATCAAGGTATCGAACGGCTTGTCACACCATTTGGCAAAGTTGTTGCCGTTGATGGCGTCACAGCCAAACAGGGTGCCGAGCCAGTTGTCCGGGTCACCGTTGTCACCGCTCCAGCCAATCAGCATTGCGCCGTTTTCACCGGCTTTGGCGCGCTTGATGTACTCGCCCCACTCATAGCTGACGATCTTGGCGTTGATACCGATTTTCTTCCAGTCGGACTGGAGCATCTCGGCCATCAGTTTGGCGTTCGGGTTGTAAGGACGCTGAACCGGCATCGCCCACAGGGTGATTTCGGTGCCTTCCTTGATGCCAGCCTGCTTGAGCAAGGCCTTGGCTTTTTCAACGTCAAACGGCGCATCTTTGATAGTGGTGTCGTAAGACCACTGGGTTGGCGGCATGGCGTTCACAGCCAGTTGGCCCGCGCCCTGATACACCGCATCAATGATGCCTTGCTTGTTCACGGCCATGTCCAGGGCCTGACGAACTTCCTTGATGGCCAGAGGGTTTGGCTGATCGCTACCCTTGATCTTGTCCATGGTGTTGTAAGCGATGTAACCCAGGTTGAAGCCTGCCTGATCCGGCATCTTCAGGTCCTTGTCGGCCTTGAGTGGAGCAAGGTCGGCAGGGCGAGGGTAAGCGGTGATCTGGCATTCGCCTTTCTTGAGCTTCTGTGCACGAACCGAAGCGTCGGTAGTGATGGCGAAGATCAGGTTGTCGATTTTGACGTCTTCAGGCTTCCAGTAGTCCTTGTTCCCGGTGTAACGGATATTGGAGTCTTTCTGGTAGCTCTTGAAGACGAAAGGACCGGTGCCGATAGGCTGCTGATTGATCAGCTCCGGCTTGCCTTCCTTGAGCAGCTTGTCAGCGTATTCAGCAGACTGGATGGAGGCGAAGCTCATGGCCAGGTTCTGGATGAAAGCAGCGTCGACTGTGCCTAGCGTCATCTTGACTGTGTGGGCATCAACCTTCTCGATCTTGGTGATGTTGGTGTCCATCGCCATGTCGGTGAAGTACGGGAACTCGGTCGGATAGGCTTTGCGGTACGGCATATCCTTGTCGATCATGCGATTGAACGTGAACAGCACGTCATCAGCATTGAATTCGCGGGTTGGCTTGAAGTACGGGGTGGTGTGGAACTTGACGCCTTCACGCAGGTGGAAGGTGTAAGTCAGGCCATCCGGGGAGACGTCCCAGCTAGTGGCCAGGCCTGGTACTACAGCGGTACCGCCACGTTCGAACTGGCTCAAACGGTTGAAAACCGTTTCCGCTGCTGCGTCGAAGTCAGTACCAGTGGTGTATTGGCCTGGGTCGAAACCGGCCGGGCTGCCTTCGGAGCAGAACACGAGGTTCGATGCCGCTTGAGCGAAAGGAGCTGCAGTGATCAAGCCTGCACTGAGTAGAAACGGAATGACCGCGTGTTTGAGCATGGTGGCCTCAGGTTGTTGTCATTTTTAAAATAGAGGATCTGACCTTGTGAGCCGATCTTGCCGATACTTATGCAGGGGCCATACCCAAAGCAAGATGTTGACGCCAAGGAAGTCTCAAAGTGTGGCACGACCGTACAGGAATGTCGCATAAGTGTAATTTCTGACGCATTTGATCGTTTGCGCGTCGCATTCGGGAAGGTTTTGCGCACCAATCGTGCGCAGTCAAACGTGTTGAATGCACTCGATTGGCGCGGCAGTGTTACCAATTTTTCGAATGGTCCGGTTATTTGGTCAGGCTTACACCATAAAACGGCGTGAGGCCGAAGGGGCTGAGTTTGAAGTTCTGTACTTCCTTGCGCATCGGCTGGAAGACCCGGGAGTTGGCAATCGGTGTGATCGGCACTTGCGCCTTGAGGATCTGCTGCGCCTGTTGATAAAGCTTGATGCGCTCGTCGCGATCGGTTGTCAGCTTGGCTTTCTGTACAAGTTTGTCGTAGGCGGGGTCGCACCACTTCGCGTAGTTGCTGCCTTTCACGGCTGCGCAGCTGTACAGCACACCGAGCCAGTTGTCCGGGTCGCCGTTGTCACCCGTCCAGCCGTAGATCATTGCATCGTGCTCGCCAGCCTTGGCGCGCTTGATGTACTCGCCCCACTCATAACTGACGATATTGGCTTTGATGCCGACCTTGGCCCAATCGGCCTGAATCATCTGGGCCGACATGCGTGCGTTGGGGTTGGAAGCGCGTTGTACGGTCATCGCCCACAGATTGATCTGCGTACCCGGTGCTATCCCGGCTTCCTTGAGAAGCTGTTTGGCTTTTACCGGATCGTGCGGTGCATCCTTGATAGTCGGGTCATAACTCCATTGGCCCGGAGGAATGGCGTTCTGAGCCAGTTGCCCGGCACTTTGGTAAACGGCCTTGATGATCGCCGGTTTATCAATGGCCATGTCCAGCGCCTGGCGCACTTTGAGTTGATCCAGTGGCGGATGGGTCACGTTATAGGCCAGGAAGCCGAGGTTGAAGCCCGGCTGGCTAATGACTTTGAGGTTTGGATCCTTCTCCATCTGCTCAATGTCCTGCGGACGCGGATAACCGCTGACCTGGCACTCGCCTGCCTTGAGTTTCTGCAGCCGAACCGCTGCATCGCCGTTGATGGAGAAGATCAGGTGATCAAGCTTCACATCTTCGGGTTTCCAGTAGGTGGTATTGGCGTCATAGCGAATTTGCGCATCTTTCTGGTAGCGCTTGAAGACGAAGGGCCCTGTGCCAACAGGCTTCTGATTGAGCTCTTCAGCTTTGCCCTGCTTGAGCAACTGATCCGCATACTCCGCCGATTGCACGGATGCAAAGCTCATGGCCAGGTTCTGCACGAACGCTGCATCGACGTTGTTGAGGTTGAACTTCACGGTCTGGTCATCGACTTTCTCGACGCTCTTGATCGTGGTGTTCATCCCCATATCAGTGAAGTAAGGAGACTCTGACGGGTATGCCTTGCGGAACGGGTGGTTGGCGTCCAGCAAGCGCTGGAAGGTGAACAGTACGTCGTCGGCGTTGAAGTCCCGGGTGGGCGTGAAGTAATCAGTGGTATGAAATTTCACGCCGGGACGCAGGTGAAAGGTGTATGTCAGGCCGTCGTTGGAGACGTCCCAGCGTGTCGCCAACCCCGGCTCGACCTCAGTGCCGCCGCGCTTGAACTGCGTCAGGCGGTTGAACACCGTTTCTGCTGAGGCATCGAAGTCTGTGCCGCTGGTGTACTGGCTTGGATCAAACCCCGCCGGGCTGGCTTCTGAGCAATAGACCAGCGTGCTCGCTGCGTGAGCCAATGGCGCGCAGGCCAGAAGGGCGGTGGTCAAAAGCAGTGGTTTGAATACATGTTTTCCCATGGAACCCTCGCGAGTGCGGCAGTGGCTGCCTGACTTTCATCAGGCAGTTGGACAGCGCAGGATGTCGTACTGTCGTGCCGCTCACAAGCCTCGCATGTCGAGAGTCGAAATTGCTTCCGATAACTGTTTTAAGCCTCTTTGCTACTGCCCATCGCCTTGGCGCTTTGGCGTTGTTTTATCTCTGCGACATCCTTGAGCCCGATGGCGCTACCGAGTTTCTTGAGATAGTCCCACGAGTTCAGACTTTCCTTCGCAAAGGCCTGGAACCTCGTGTGTACGACTTCCTGAAGTTCCTTGTGCAGTCTTTCGAGGTCAGTCAAAGAGCTGGCCCGTTTGATTTGCTCGGGGTTTTTGCTCGCCCAATCAAGAAAGATATCGTCCAGAAGGTAGGTGTCCTCCGGGTGTACAAAATAGCTGAGGGCGATATCGGTCGGTTTCATCTCCGAGCCAAACCGCCAGTAATTGAGCATGGCGCCCGCCACCTGCTTGATAGCGCTGGAAGCGCAGCTCGCCGCCAGTTTATGCAGCGGATGATCGGCATGATCTTTGGACAACTGGGAGTGCGTGGGATCTGTGGACCCGGTTCGATGGGGATCGGCCACGGTATGGGTCTGTATATCGTCGATACTGTTGCCGATGATTTGCAGTATTCCCTGGAAAATCGTGCTATAGGCGTTGCCCGCTAAACGCAAGGGGCTGGAGATGACCCAGTAGTAGAGTTCAAGCAGATTGAAGCCGGGATTAGCGCTGGCCTTGTCACGGGCGGCAAGGAAGTCTTGAAACGTCTCCAGCAACCACGCTTCGTTATGTTCATTGAGCAGAATCAGCAGCATTTGCTCCGACTCGGAGCGATCGCCGGGCTTGGTCGGGGCGAAATCCCATATCTGGCCTGGTGCCAGGAGCTTAGCGATAGGGCCTGCCAGGCTGGCGATTATGTCAGTGCCTCCAAATGTACCGGTCACTACTGGGAGTTTGTGTTTGCAGTCGGCCGGGCCTGTCCACGGCAGTACGTCCTTATGATTCAGGGCAATGAGGTTTAACTCGACAAAGTTGGAGTGCGCGAAAAAGTCTTCGAGTATATGCAGCGCTCCGCCCAGCTTGCGCAAACCTTCGGGGGTGTAACCCTCTTTCATGGCGGCGTACAGTTCTCTGTACATCTTCGCGCCTGAACGATGTATGTACGACTTCATCGATGTGTCGTAGTCGACTTCCAGCAGTGGATCATCTTCCAGCACCCAGGCTTCAAACTCCGGATCGCGCTCAGTGGGATCCGCCGGATAGGGATTTTTGACTTTCGGGTTGTCGATGTGATGGCTAGGGCGGTAGACCCCCAGTTTCTGCTCGGTCACTCTGTAGCTGGAATTGTCTTGGGCCCTTAACTCGGGAAATTTTCTGGCGGCCATTACATCGACCACCGCGGTCAGTGCTTCGCGCGACATGACCGCGGGGAAGTCTTTCTTCTGATCTTTGCCCCGGACGATCTTGGGATCCAGTAATTGCGCATGATCCCGAAGCCAGTTACCGAAATACATGGCTCGCAGGTCTTCTTTGGCAAAGCCAACCGCCTCCAGGCCTGCTTCGATTCGTTCGTGGCTGAAAAGGCCGTTGCCGCTGCCATCTGCTTCAAATGCTTCGCGGTCGGGGTCCATCGCGTCGCTCTCCAGCCGCACGATGTCACTCTGTCTTTCCCGTACCGCTTGCATGCCCTGGGCGTAATTGATTTTGATGAGGTGTTCGGCTTTATCCCCCTCGACGTAGAGGCCGAGGATCAGGTCGTCTTCTTCCTGCTGCCTGGCCCCTGCCATGTGCAAAGCAAAACGGGAGCCTTCTTCGCCGGCGGAATCCGAATGCAGAGACGCTGTGCTGGCTGCGTGGCGGGGGGCAATGTCCCGGCGGATTACATCGTCCAGGTGGTGCCCGAACTCATGAAGCAGCACGGCCAGCAGCTCCCAGGTGGCATCGGGGTGTTTGACGATGTGCTGCATTGCCGCCGCATGAATCCTGATGGTCCGGTCGCGGTTGTTGTAATCGGCTGGATAGGTACCCGACGAGACAATCTCGTAGCGAGGGAGGGGGACGGTCCCTGCGATCAGAGCTTTCTGCAGTTCCAGATACACCCTGGGAGGGATGTCCACGCCAAAAACACTCGCCATTTCCATGATGAATTGAGGCGCAGCGTACGTTCGGGCCAAACCGGTCAGGAGCCTCAGGGCAAAGGTACTGTCCAGGCGCTGTCGGCTCGTGCCTGATGAAGAGGCGAATGCGTTTTTGCCGACCGCCTCGCTGCCATGCATCAGGTGATTAATGTAGCGGGTGTTTTTTTTCGGTGAGGCAGTTTGAGGATTCATCCGTGAGTCCTTGGGGGGGGGCAGACGCATAAGGTCGCGTCGCATTGAAATGATTTGGGTGAGGCCGGATGAAGTTTATAGACGGGGCCTGACCGAAAAAGCAGGACCTGCCTTCAATTGCTGTAGGTGGGGGATTCAAGCGGGGTACGAGTGGTGAGCGATGATCCGGAGAGGTGGCGGCAACCTGGGGCTGCCGCCGGCTTATCAAGCAATAGTTATCAAGGGATGGCGACTTCGATTACGCCATCAGCAGTCACTGTTACATCGCTGGTGCCCGCTTCGACCTCAGGCGTCGGCGCTGCCGAGTCGCGAGCTGCTTTCATCATCATGACGGGAGCACGCAGATAGGGCTGTGGGTAACCGGACGTGTTGAAGTTCAGGTTGACCACTTTGTAGCCCGTGCCGCCCAGTGCCTCGGTGACCAGTTGGGCCCGTGCGCGAAACGCCGTGACGGCTTCCTTGAGCAGGGTGTCTTCACTGGCCTTGCGGGTAGGTTTGGAGATAGAGAAGTCCATACCACCCATCTTCATATCGCCGAGCAGTTCACCGGTCAATTTGGACAGCGCGGCGAAGTCGGCGCTCTCCAGGCGTAGCTCGGCGCGCTCGCGCCAGCCGGTGATCTTCTGGCCCTTGTCGTCGTAAATCGGGTAGCTGTTGCGATTACCCTGGCGAATGGTGACGTCCTTGACCTGACGTGCCTGGCCAAGCGCCTTGTTCAGGGTTTCGGTAATTTCGGCCGCCAGTTTGGCCGGGTCGGTATTCTGCGCTTCGCTGTACAGCGTGACGTTCATCAGGTCACGGGTGACCTCCTGATTGACCTCCGCATGCACAGAAACCTGGTTGTAGTTAACGCTGTCTGCCAGGGCTGGAACGCTGGTCAGGGCAGCGGCGCCGAGGGCGAGCAGGGCGGCGGTAGAGCGAAGGCTGAACATTGGAAACTCCTTGTTATGAGGCGTGTCGTTGTCGAACAGGCCTGCACCGCAGGTTGCTGCGGCGCAAAGCTTTAAGACTGTGAGTAAGGAATGTGGTTCCGGCAGCGTCATGGCTGCCAGCCACCTGATCGCCGAAACGAAAGGTAAATTATTCATGAAACCTGTGGTGGTTTGCCGCAGTTTGCGCAGTTTTTGTTGTTGCTTGGTTATACTCGCTGCGATCCGCCTGGAGCACTCATCAGGAGAGCTCATGCTCGCCCCCGTTCAAATGTTGTCCGCTACGCGCCAGAATCTCTGGCGTCTGACGTTTATCCGCACGCTGGTACTGGCTGCCCAGGCCGGCTCCGTGGGCATTGCGTACCTGTTCCATTTGTTGCCACTGCCGTGGATGCAACTGGCGATTACCCTCGGATTCTCGATGATCTGGTGTGCGGTGACGGCAGTTCGCCTGCGCACGTCGTTGCCAGTGACCGAGCAAGAGTACGCCGTGCAGCTGGCTTTCGACCTGTTTATTCACAGCGCGCTGCTGTATTACTCGGGCGGTTCAACCAACCCCTTCGTTTCTTACTACCTTGTGCCGTTGACCATTGCGGCGGTCACGTTGCCATGGCGCTATTCGCTGATGCTGTCGGGCATCGCGCTGGCGCTGTACAGCTGGCTCCTGGGGCATTCCTTTCCGCTGGACACCTATCCGATCTCCCGGGAAAACATGCAGATCTATGGCATGTGGCTGAGCTTTGCCCTGGCCGCAGCCGTCATCACTTTTTTTGCGGCAAAGATGGCCGAGGAGTTGCGACGTCAGGAGCAACTGCGCGCCGAGCGCCGTGAAGAAGGGTTGCGCGATCAGCAATTGCTGGCTGTGGCGACGCAGGCAGCCGGTGCGGCCCATGAGCTGGGCACACCGCTGGCGACCATGAGCGTACTGCTCAAGGAAATGCGCCAGGACCACAATGACCCTGCGTTGCAGGATGATCTGGAAGTCCTTCAGGAACAGGTCAAACAGTGCAAGCAGACCCTGCAGCAACTGGTGCGTGCCGCAGAGGCCAACCGCCGTCTGGCAGTGGAAATGCAGACCGTCAGCCATTGGCTCAATGAAGCGCTTGATCGTTGGCACTTGATGCGCCCTGAGGCCAGCTACCGGTTTCAGTTGCTTGGCAAGGATGCAGCGCCCATGCTTGCGCCGCCGCCTGACCTGACTCAGGCGCTGCTCAACCTGCTTAATAATGCTGCCGATGCCTGCCCCGAGGGCCTGGAAGTGAATCTGAACTGGGACAGTACGGAAATCTGTATCAGCATCCGCGACCATGGGCCCGGCGTGCCACTGGCAATCGCCGAACAAATCGGTAAACCTTTCTTTACTACCAAAGGTAAGGGCTTCGGCCTCGGCCTTTTCTTGAGCAAGGCCAGCGTGACCCGCGCAGGTGGCTCGGTAAAACTCTACAGTCATGAGGATGGCGGCACGCTCACCGAGCTGCGCTTGCCCCGTGACGCCCGAGGAGATGATGTATGAGCGATGAAACCCAGGTTGAAGGCGAAGAACTGCCGCATCTGTTGCTGGTTGATGATGACGCCACTTTCACGCGTGTAATGGCGCGGGCAATGTCCCGTCGCGGTTTCCGTGTGAGTACCGCCGGTTCCGCCGAAGAAGGTTTGATCCTGGCTCAATCGGACATCCCTGAATTCGCTGCGCTGGACCTGAAAATGGACGGCGATTCCGGTCTGGTGCTGCTGCCCAAGCTGCTTGAACTGGACCCGGACATGCGCGTAGTGATCCTCACCGGTTATTCGAGCATTGCCACGGCGGTCGAGGCCATCAAGCGCGGTGCCTGCAACTACTTGTGCAAACCTGCCGATGCCGACGATGTACTCGCAGCGCTGTTGTCGCAGCATTCGGACTTGGACACGCTGGTGCCGGACAACCCGATGTCGGTTGATCGCTTGCAGTGGGAGCACATCCAGCGTGTGCTGACCGAGCACGAAGGCAACATTTCCGCTACCGCCAGAGCGCTGGGCATGCACCGCCGTACCTTGCAGCGCAAGTTGCAGAAACGCCCCGTACGCCGCTAACAGTTGCTGTTTGTCATGGATGATCGCGCAGTGCGTCCGCCGCTAACGCCCGGACGCTGAACTTCACCAGAAGTCGAGTCGTCACCATGAGTAGCAATGCCGAGTATTCCACTGTCAATGACAGCGTGCGGGAGAAGTTCTTCTCTCGCGTCTGGAAACTGATCACCCCTTACTGGCGAAGCGAAGAAAAGCGCCTGGCCTGGGTTCTTTTGATCGCCGTGATAGTCCTTTCGCTGTTCAGCGTGGCCATTTCCGTGGTGCTCAACAGCTGGTATCGGGACTTCTATAACGCACTGGAAAAGAAAGACCTCGCGGCCTTCACGCAGTCGATTCTGTATTTCTGCGGCATCGCCACCGTCGGGATTCTCGGTGCCGTATATCGCCTGTATCTGACGCAAATGCTCACGATTCGCTGGCGGCGCTGGCTCACCGAGCAGCATTTCACCAAATGGCTGAGCCATAAAAGCTATTACCAGCTGGAACAGAACGGTTACACCGATAACCCCGACCAGCGTTTGTCCGATGACCTCAACCAATTCACCAGCAACACATTGAGCCTGGGCCTTGGCTTGATGAAGACGGTGGTCAGTCTGGTGTCCTTTTCTATCATTTTGTGGGGCGTCTCCGGCAGCATCGAAGTGCTCGGCGTCACGATCCCGGGCTACATGTTCTGGGCTGCGTTTCTCTACGCGGTGGTGGGCAGTTGGCTCACACACGTGATCGGTCGCCGGTTGATTCCCCTGAGCAACCAGCAGGAGCGTTATGAGGCAGACCTGCGTTTCTCACTGGTTCGCGTGCGGGAAAATGCCGAGAGCATCGCGTTGTCTGATGGCGAGCCCAACGAGAACCAGCGCCTGAGTTCACGCTTCGGCATGGTCTGGAGCAACTTCTGGTCGATGATGCGCGTGCAAAAGCGCCTGACGTTCTTTACTGCGGGTTACTCACAGATTGCGATCATCTTCGCCTTTGTCGTGGCTGCACCGCGCTACTTTGCCGGCAAGATCGAGCTGGGCGAACTCATGCAGATCAACTCCGCCTTCGGCAGTGTGCAAGAGAACTTCAGCTGGTTCATTGACGCCTACGCCACGCTCGCGTCGTGGCGTGCGACATGTGATCGTCTGCTGAGCTTTCGGCAGGCCCTGGATCAGAACGAAGCTCATGTTTCAGCCATCGAAATCAGCCATGCCGGTGACTCGCTGAGTCTGGCCGGGCTGGCGCTGCAACTTGGCGCAAGCCGACAGTTGCTGAACAACACGAGCCTGAACGTTGCAGCCGGTGAGCGGGTCATGGTGGGCGGCCGCTCCGGCAGTGGCAAAAGTACCTTGTTGCGGGCACTGGGTGGGTTATGGCAGGACGGCAAAGGGCATATTCAGCTTCCCGCTGAACGTTATTTATTCCTGCCGCAGAGGCCTTATCTGCCCATCGGCACCTTGCGTGAGGCCATGAGTTACCCACAGGCCGTGGAAATCTACCCGGCAGAGCGCTTCGCGCAGGTGCTGAAGACCTGTCGGCTGGAGCATCTCGTGTCGCGTCTTGATGAGAGCAATCACTGGCAACGCATGTTGTCTCCAGGTGAGCAGCAGCGGGTGGCCTTTGCTCGCGCGCTATTGTTCAAGCCTCGCTGGCTTTATATGGATGAAGCCACGTCGGCCATGGACGAAGAAGACGAGGCTTTGCTGTATCAGGCGCTGATTGATGAGTTACCGGATGTAACCCTGATCAGCATCGGCCATCGCAGCAGCCTGAAGCGTTTTCACAGGCGGCTGCTGCGAATCGAGGGCGGGGATTTACGCGAACAGCCGCATTCTCTGCCTGTTGTATGATCGGTTCGTACTATTCAGTCGTTTTTACGAATGTGATCGTATAACCCGGTGAGCTATCATCACTTCTTTCATTGCTTGAGATTGACGTTGGATATGGAAAATCAAAGCGCACTGCCTCGCGCACGCCGCAAGCACCGCAGCCTTGCGCAAGAGCTGGTTACTGAACTGTCCGAGCGGATTCGCAGCGGGCTGCTCAAGCGTGGCGACAAGCTACCGACCGAATCGGCCATCATGGAAGAGCAGGGCGTCAGCCGCACGGTGGTGCGTGAAGCCATTTCACGTCTCCAGGCATCCGGCCTGGTAGAAACCCGTCACGGCATCGGTACCTTTGTGCTGGATACGCCGAGCCCCAGTGGTTTCAGGATAGACCCGGCGACCATCGTCACCTTGCGTGATGTGCTGGCGATTCTCGAGTTGCGTATCAGCCTTGAGGTCGAATCGGCCGGGCTGGCGGCGCAGAGACGTACTGACGAGCAATTGCTGGCGATGCGTCAGGCGCTGGACGCATTGAATGAAAGTGCTTTGCATGCCACTGATGCGGTGGGTTCGGACTTCCAGTTCCACCTGCAGATTGCGCTGTCGACAGGCAACCGCTATTTCACTGACATCATGACCCACCTGGGTACCAGCATCATCCCGCGTACCCGCCTGAACTCGGCGCGCCTTGCGCATGACGATCAGCAGCATTACATGAACCGTCTGAGCCGTGAGCACGAAGAAATTTACGATGCTATCGCTCGCCAGGACTCCGACGCCGCCCGCGCCGCGATGCGCCTGCACCTGACCAACAGCCGCGAACGCCTGCGCCATGCCCATGAAGAGGCAGAATCGCAAAGGGCTTGATTGAGTGCTGCTGGATGGCGCGCCTCAATACCTGTGGGAGCAGAGCTTGCTCGCGATAAGGCTGGATGCGGTTCATTTCAGATCGCATCCAGCCTTATCGCGGGCAAGCCCAGCTCCCACAGAACTTGCGTAGTCCGGCAGGGCCGCTCGCCCAGGTGATCATACGACCTTAGTCTATTCAATTTCCCGCCAAGGCCCATTCTTCCGGGGCCTGCGCTACCATCTGCTACCGCTCACGGAAAAAACCGAAAATCCCTGTTGAGTGATTTTATTATCAGTTGTACGATGACTTACGACATCGGCAGACGACCGGTGATCCATTCACAATAAATGCTCCCAGGGTGTTCGAATAATGAATCCACAAGAACTGAAGTCCATCCTTTCCCACGGTCTGCTGTCCTTCCCGGTTACCGACTTCAATGCGCAGGGCGACTTCCATCGCGCTGGCTACGTTAAACGTCTTGAGTGGCTGGCCCCGTACGGCGCAAGCGCTCTGTTCGCTGCCGGCGGTACAGGTGAGTTCTTCTCCCTGGCAGCCAGCGAATATTCCGAAGTAATCAAAACCGCGGTCGATACCTGCGCTACCAGCGTGCCAATCCTGGCTGGCGTTGGCGGTTCGACCCGTCAAGCCATCGAATACGCTCAAGAAGCAGAGCGTCTGGGCGCCAAAGGCCTGCTGCTGCTGCCGCACTACCTGACTGAAGCCAGCCAGGACGGCGTTGCTGCCCACGTTGAAGCCGTTTGTAAGTCGGTGAAAATCGGCGTGGTTGTTTACAACCGTAACGTCTGCCGCCTGACTGCCCCGCTGCTGGAGCAACTGGCTGAGCGCTGCCCTAACCTGATCGGCTATAAAGATGGCCTGGGTGATATCGAACTGATGGTTTCGATCCGCCGTCGTCTGGGCGATCGCTTCTCGTACCTGGGTGGTTTGCCGACCGCTGAAGTCTATGCTGCTGCCTACAAAGCGCTGGGCGTTCCGGTGTATTCCTCGGCAGTTTTCAACTTCGTACCGAAGCTGGCGATGGACTTCTACCACGCTATTGCCAAAGACGATCACGTTGCCGTTGGCAAATACATCGACGATTTCTTCCTGCCATACCTGGACATCCGTAATCGTAAGTCCGGTTATGCCGTCAGCATCGTCAAGGCGGGCGCGAAGATCGCTGGTTATGACGCAGGTCCAGTGCGTACACCACTGACTGACCTGACTGCCGAAGAGTACGAAATGCTCGCCGCGCTGATGGACAAGCAAGGTAAGCAGTAACACACCACGGAAACAAAGCCGCTGAGCGATCAGCGGCTTTGTGCCATGGGCGGTTTGCCAGCGACACAAGGGCTGATGAAGTCTGCATCGGCTTGTAAGGAAGCGCATTAACTGTGGGTGGGGAGCGTCGTACACACGACCATTTCCAAGGGGCCGACAGGCGCAAGCAGCGTAAAAAATAGATTTACCCGCGTAAAAAAAATAATTAGTGGGAGTTCACACACATGCAACAGTCCAAGCCGACTCACGTCCGCTATTTGATCCTGCTCATGCTTTTTCTGGTGACCACGATCAACTACGCCGACCGCGCCACCATCGCTATCGCGGGCTCCAGCCTGCAAAAAGACCTTGGTATCGACGCCGTCACTCTCGGGTACATCTTCTCTGCTTTCGGCTGGGCCTACGTGGCTGGTCAGATTCCAGGCGGCTGGCTGCTCGACCGTTTCGGTTCCAAGAAAATCTACGCATTAAGCATCTTCACCTGGTCGCTGTTCACCTTGCTGCAAGGCTATGTAGGTGAATTCGGCGTCGGCTCCGCCGTCGTTGTGCTGTTCATGCTGCGTTTCATGGTCGGTCTGGCCGAAGCGCCTTCCTTCCCTGGCAACGCGCGTATCGTGGCAGCCTGGTTCCCGACCGCTGAACGCGGCACGGCATCTGCCATCTTCAACTCCGCGCAATACTTCGCCACCGTACTGTTCGCTCCGCTCATGGGCTGGATCGTCTACAAGTTCGGCTGGCAGCATGTGTTCGTCGTGATGGGTGCTATTGGTATCGTGTTCTCGGCGATCTGGATGAAAGTCATCTACAGCCCGCGCCAGCACCCGCGTATCAACAAGGAAGAGTTTGATCACATCGCCAACAACGGCGGCATGGTCGACATGGATCAAGACCAGGGCAAAGGTAAAGGCAAGAGTGGCGGCCCTAAATGGGACTACATCCGTCAGTTGCTGACCAACCGCATGATGCTCGGTATCTATCTGAGCCAGTACTGCATCAACGGCATCACCTACTTCTTCCTGACCTGGTTCCCGGTGTATCTGGTTCAAGAACGTGGCATGACCATCCTCAAGGCGGGCATCATTGCCTCCCTGCCAGCGATCTGTGGTTTTATCGGTGGTGTATTGGGCGGTGTGATTTCCGACTACCTGCTGCGCAAAGGCCACTCGCTGACCTTCGCTCGCAAGGCTCCGATCATCGGCGGCTTGCTGCTGTCGACGACCATCGTTGCCTGTAACTACGTTGATATCGAGTGGATGGTCGTTGGCTTCATGGCCCTGGCATTCTTCGGTAAAGGTGTAGGCGCGCTGGGTTGGGCTGTTATGTCCGACGCTTCGCCGAAGCAGATCGCCGGTTTGAGCGGTGGCCTGTTCAACACCTTCGGTAACATCGCTTCGATCACTACTCCTATCGTGATTGGTTACATCATCAGCTCCACTGGCTCGTTCAAATGGGCTCTGGTGTTCGTGGGTGCCAACGCTGTGGTAGCGGTGTTCAGCTATATCTTTATTGTTGGCGAGATCAAACGCGTTGAACTGAAAGAGCCTCCAACCAAGGGGCCACTGACTGGCGAAGACGCCAGCGAACTTTCTCAAGCTAAATCCTGAGGAAACCGTGATGAACCTGATTCAACATGCCGACTCCCCACGCTACATCAGGCTGCATGAGCTGGATAACGTGGTGGTAGTAGTTAATGATCAAGGTGTGCCTGCCGGTACTGAATTTGATAATGGTCTGGTGACCGTCGATAACGTTCCGCAGAGCCACAAGGTCAACACCGTCGATATCGCTGAAGGCGAGCCGATCATTCGTTATGGGCACACCATTGGGTATGCCCTGCAGCCGATTCCACGGGGCAGTTGGGTCAGGGAAGATCAACTGCGTATGCCATCGGCACCGGCTCTGGACAGCCTGCCGATGTCAGACGCGGTGCCGGAAAGAGGCGCACCGCTGGAAGGTTTTACCTTCGAAGGTTATCGCAACGCCGACGGTACTGTCGGCACGCGCAACATTCTGGGCATTACCACCACCGTGCAGTGCGTGACCGGGGTGCTTGACCATGCGGTCAAGCGCATCCGCGAAGAGCTGTTGCCCAAGTACCCCCATGTCGATGATGTGGTGGCACTTACTCATACTTACGGTTGTGGTGTGGCAATTACCGCGACCGATGCTTACATCCCGATCCGTACCGTGCGTAACCTTGCGCGTAACCCGAACCTGGGTGGCGAAGCGCTGGTGATCGGTCTGGGCTGCGAAAAACTGCAGGCCGGGCAAGTCATGCATGAGGACGACCTGTCCGTCGATCTCAGTGATCAGTGGATGTATCGCCTGCAGGACTCCAGCCATGGCTTCAATGAAATGATCGAGCAGATCATGGAATTGGCCGAAGTGCGCTTGAAGAAGCTGGATCTGCGTCGCCGTGAAACCGTGCCAGCCTCGGAGTTGATTCTCGGCATGCAGTGCGGCGGCAGCGATGCGTTTTCGGGCATCACCGCCAACCCGGCGCTGGGTTACGCCTCGGATTTGCTGCTGCGCGCAGGCGCAACGGTGATGTTTTCGGAAGTGACCGAAGTGCGCGACGCCATCTACTTGCTCACCTCCCGCGCGGAGACGCAGGAAGTGGCCGAGGAACTGGTGCGGGAAATGGACTGGTACGACCGTTACCTGGCAAAAGGCGAGGCTGATCGCAGCGCCAACACCACGCCAGGCAACAAGAAGGGCGGTCTGTCGAACATTGTCGAGAAGTCCCTGGGATCGATCGTCAAGTCCGGCAACAGCGCTATCAATGGCGTGCTTGGCCCCGGCGAGCGCTTCAAGCGTAAAGGCCTGATTTTCTGTGCAACACCGGCCAGTGACTTTGTCTGCGGCACGTTGCAATTGGCAGCCGGGATGAACCTGCATGTGTTCACCACCGGTCGTGGTACGCCGTATGGCCTGGCAATGTCACCGGTGGTCAAGGTGTCGACCCGTACAGAACTGGCGCAGCGCTGGCCTGATCTGATCGACATTGATGCTGGCCGTATCGCGACTGGCCGTGCTTCGATTGAAGACCTGGGCTGGGAGCTGTTCCACTTCTACCTGGACGTGGCCAGCGGCAAGAAAAAGACCTGGACCGAGCATTATCGTCTGCACAACGACATCACCTTGTTCAACCCGGCGCCGATTACATAATCTCCCGGTTTCTGTAGGAGCCAACTTGTTGGCGAAGGGCCTGACGCGGTGTTGTGTCAGGTACGCTGCGCTCGCGAACAAGTTCGCTCCTACCCGGCCTGCGGCTCACTATTTTCAAGGTAGGAGGCAACTTGTTGGCGAAAGGTCCTGACGCGGTGTTGTGTCAGGTACGCTGCTTTCGCGAACAAGTTCGCTCCTACCGGTCCAGGGCATCGTTACGTCGCCGCTGGTCTTCTCACTTTCAGGTCCTCTGAACTTACATCTTCCCGTCGCTCTCACTTGTTAGGTCCGGGCATTTTTGCCCCCTTGGTTCTCATCGCCTGCAAGGAGAGAAAAATGCGCGCACTGACTTATCACGGCGCTCACGATGTACGAGTCGATACCGTCCCTGATCCGGTCATTGAAGAAGTCGATGACATTCTGTTGAAAGTCACCGCAACGGCCATTTGTGGCTCGGATCTGCACTTGTACCGCGGCAAGATTCCGGCAACAGAGTCGGGCGATATTTTTGGCCATGAGTTCATGGGCATCGTCGAAGAAGTTGGCTCTCAGGTGACAACGGTCAAGCCTGGCGACAGGGTGGTTATTCCGTTTGTGATTGCCTGTGGCAGTTGTTTCTTCTGCCAGCTGGATCAATTCGCAGCCTGTGAAACCACGAATACCGGGCGTGGCGCGATCCTCAATAAGAAGTCCATTCCACCGGGTGCGGCATTGTTCGGTTTCAGCCATCTTTATGGCGGTATTCCGGGCGGTCAGGCTGAGTATGTGCGGGTGCCCAAAGGCAACACCGGGCCATTCAAAGTCCCTGGCACGCTCTCCGATGAAAAGGTGCTGTTCCTTTCCGACATCCTGCCTACTGCCTGGCAAGCGGTGCTCAACAGCGGGGTGGGTCAAGGCTCAAGCCTCGCCATCTATGGCGCTGGGCCGGTAGGTCTGCTCAGCGCAGCCTGTGCGCGAATGCTCGGCGTTGAAAAAATCTTCATGGTCGATCACCACCCGTACCGCCTGAGTTACGCGCAAAGTACTTACGGCGTGATCCCGATCAACTTCGACGAAGACGATGACCCGGCTGACACCATCATTCAGCAGACGCGTGGCATGCGAGGCGTGGATGGGGTTATTGATGCTGTGGGGTTCGAAGCCAAGGGCAGCACCACCGAAACCATTCTGGCGACGCTGAAACTGGAAGGCAGTAGCGGCAAGGCCTTGCGCCAGTGCATCGCGTCGGTACGCCGTGGCGGTGTCGTGAGTGTGCCGGGGGTGTATGCCGGTTTCATTCATGGCTTCCTGTTCGGCGACGCGTTCGATAAAGGCCTGACGTTCAAGATGGGGCAGACCCATGTGCAGCGCTATCTGCCTGAACTGCTGGAGCACATTGAAAGTGGCGCGCTGGCACCAGAGGCGATCATTACTCATCGCATGTCGCTGGAAAATGCCGCCGAGGGCTACACACTCTTCGACAAAAAGCAGGAGGAGTGCCGCAAGGTGATTCTGGTGCCGGGGCTTAATGGTCCGGAGGGCGATTGATTCTGCGGGAGATTCTATGTTTGCCCGAAGCTGATATGGGGCCGACCGCCATTCCGAAGACACAGGCGTCTCGGCCCGTCAGACATACGGTGTCATCGTTCATCGCGAGCAAGCTCAGCTCCCACAGAATCCAAGGATCCCGCTTGGGCAGTCCTGCGAGGTCAAGAGCAACAACCTTCTGCTCCCACAGCAAATAACCTCCCGCTGGTGTGCACCACTGGGAGTTTATTTGCTGTGGGAACGAGGCTGTTTGTGTCTCAGGAATACTTCGCCGAATGGTGCGGGTAATCCACAAGACGGGCACCGATCACCATTTCGCTGATCCAGTTAGTCAGCATCGAACTGTAAATACTTTGGCTCAGATCACTGCTCAACGCATGGTCAGCACCATCCACCAACCGATAGGTGAGGGAGTGGGCCAGCTCGAATGCGCCACGATAGCTCATCAGCGTAGCGTGCGGCACATAGTCATCCTGCTCGGACTCGATCAGCAGCACGTCGCCCTGAAACTCTTTACAGGCCGCCAATGCACGGTTGTCCGCGGCGGTCACGGCTGAGCGGCGATAGTGCGCAAGCTTGTCGCGGTCCAACTCTTGTTTGGGCATTTCCCAATCTGCGTCCCAGTACAGCGCAGGCACCCGCAAGGCGAGCCATTTGACGGGGCGCATGGAGCTGAGGATGGTTGCCAGATAGCCGCCGTAACTGCTGCCGATGACAGCAATGGCTTCGTTGTCGACAGCCGGGTGACTGACCAGTCGGTCGTAGGCGGCGAGCAAGTCGGTCAGGCTCTGCTCACGCGATACTTTGCCGCGCATCTCGTGAGTGCGTTCGTGCCCGCGCAAATCGAAGGTCAGGCAGACACAACCCAGGCCGGTGATGTTCTTGGCGCGCGCCAGGTCTCGTTGCTGGCTGCCGCCCCAGCCGTGGACGAAAAGAATGCCGGGAATTTTTGCGCCGGGGGTCAGAATCGTCCCGGAAATCGATTGGCCATCGACTGCAATCTCAATGCTTTCACTGCTCACACTCATAAGGTTTGACCTTTGTGAATTTGCTGATGAAACCAACGTCGGGGTCGTCGCCTTCGTAAAGTACGCTGGCATCCGCCGGGATCGTGGTCTCGCCATAGATTTCGTGAGTCGACGCGCAGATGCGTTGCAACGCCGGATCTGCAGCAAAGGCGAGAAGCGCCTCTACTTCGGCAGGGCTCGCACCGCCAATTCGCCAGGACTGTTCGAGCACACCCGAGCAGCGTTCGCCCTTGGCATTGGTGCCTTGTGCGATGTCGTAGTTGCGCCGAGAGGCGATGAAGTCCGGGAAGTGCTCAAGGGCGGCATTTTCATAATGCATGGCCTGGCTGACGGCGCGCCGGACCGGCTCCTCCAATTCCAGCGCAAGCAGCGCTTCATAACCGCCGCGCACCACCCACAGGGTAGAGCCGCCGTAGACCGTTTCACCGTTGTTGTCTTCGGTCAGGCATTGAGTTCCGTGATAGCTGGCGGTGATTCCGGCGACCTGAACCTGGCCAACACTCAGTGTGATGACGTCAGTGAGGTCTTCCTCGATCACCAGGCCCCACGTTGCAACCTCCTCCATGTTTTGCTCGGCGAGAGCGGCGTTGAGCTCACCTTGATCGGTGGCAACGATTTGCCCGCGTCCTGCTGTGGCTAACACCGGCTTGATCCGCGCAGAGCCGTTGGCCAGAACCAGTTTGCCTGCGCGCATCGCGTCCGCTTCATTGAAGACGGTAAAGCCCGCGAGAACCGAATCGGCGGCCTCCTCATGAATCTGCCGCGACCAGCCCGGCGGCTGCGCCGTGGCATCGTCAAGCAGCGGATGGGAGATGGCTTTGGTGGCCATGAAAGGCTCGGCAATCAAACCGCCGAACAGATCGTCGGCAGACTGAATGTTCAGCGCGCTGTTTTCCTGCTTGCCAATCAACGTGTCAGACGGGATGAAGTAAAGGCTCATGCCCTTGTGGATGGCGCTGTCGTACAGACCGAGAAACTCGCAGCCTAATAGTGTCGCGATTTTCTCTGCCAGTTTTTGATGGACAACCACTTCGTGGGTCGCGAGTTTTTTATGGGTGGGCAGAAGAACTACTGCAGCTTTTTCAGTGCTCGTTCCGGATCCGCTCATGGACGACTCCCTGTGTACGCCGGTGGCTCGCTACGCGGTTTTTTATGCGTCGACTTCATGTTCTATGAATCGCGGTGCCGCTCGAGAGTTCCCGTCGGCTGATCACCGGCCTCCTGATCAAAGCTGGCTTTTAGCGGTTGCTCCCAGCGATTCACTATCGCCAATGGCGCTGTATTCCTTACGCAGCGCGCGGAGCTCTTTATGGTCCAGCTTATCCAGGCTCAACAGTGCGTTCTGTGCGTCCTTGGTCACGCGAAGCAACTCATCGATTTTGATGTGCAGCACATCGTTGTCGCGGTTCTGGGTGTTCTGGATCAGGAATACCATCAGGAAGGTGATGATGGTAGTGGAGGTATTGATGATCAGTTGCCAGGTGTCGTTGTAATGAAACCAGGGGCCGGTGATGGCCCACAGGCAAATAAGGGCAATGGCCGCGATGAATGTTCGTGCGCTTCCAGCCCACTTGGATAAACCTTGGGCAAATCGGGAAAACTTCATGCTGTGCAGCCTTTCATGGATTCTGTTCACTTAGAGACCACACATGAATCATGAAATTTCTTCTTACAAATACTTTCATCCAGACCAACGGCGAAAACTTCATCTACAGTGAAATTGTTTTGCAACGCTGAAGTGTTTACATCCCCGTATCAAGTGAGTGACAGGAGAGATGTTATGCCGATGATCGCGAGATGGGCCCTGCAAGGGATCGCACTGTTCCTGTTTGCCTGGATGGCGGCGATGGCAGGGCAGTGGAGCAGCAAAATTATGGATGGCACTCGCTCGGACCGGCTTGCGGTAGTGGCTGAAGGTGCGCTGATGAATGAGAAGACAGTCGCCAGCAATGAGACGGCGAGCAGCGCGCACTAGACCTTAGGGTTTCTACAACCTGCTGAATTTAAATGATTTTATTGAGGGGTGGCGGCTGTGCTTTATCGCTACCGCAGTCTCGCAGCCAACAGGGATCCGTAGGAGCGAGGCTTGCCCGCGAACCGAACGACGCGGTATTACAACCCACCGCATTATCGTTCTTCGCGGGCAAGCCTCGCTCCTACACGTCCGATGCCTGCTGCGTGACTGCGCACAGAAGGCGTCTCCCGCATTAAATCGCAGGCAAAAAAAGACCCGCTACGAGGCGGGTCAGGAGATTCAACAGGAGTGACGCTAGGTTAAAAGCGATCCCGTGAAAATCATGTGAAAAGGATGTCGTAGAAACGAAAAGCCCGGCAATTTAGCCGGGCTTGTTTATTTTCCGTGTTTATCGCTTTCGCTTAACGCGCATGTGCCGCCGTTTGTTTAACCGAGGTAGCAGTAAACTGCCCTGGCAATGTATGAGGGGCATTAATGCGTGATGTCATTTTGTTAGCAAATTCACGTGCTTCGTCCAGGCTGCGACATTTAACCGGGTAATTGTCCAGCTTCACGACCCAATTGGCGCCGTGAGTCCCTTCTTCTATTTGGATAAGCATAAGCAAGCATCTCCATCAGTGAGGTGAACGAAACGCCGATCAACGGCGGCTGAAAACGTCGGGAAAATCCTGCACCGAAAATGGCAAGTGAGCTACACAAAAATTACCAAACCGATGAACGTAACGTGCCCGTATTTATTGACCGAAACACCCTTTATCCAGACGACAAAAACGCCGCTCTGCCTATGCGCAGTAGCGGCGTTTTAGTATCAGGTTTTAACTGATGCTTAGTTCAAGTGTGCCTTCAACTCAGTACCGGCCTGACGCATCGCGGCTTGTACTTGCGGAATCTGGCTCAACGGGTTGAGCAGGCCGTAGTCGTGGATCATGCCGTTGTAACGCACGGTGGTTACAGCAACACCGGCAGCATCCAGTTTGCGGGCGTAGGCTTCGCCTTCATCACGCAACACATCGGCACCTGCGGTCTGTACCATCGCTGGCGGCAGGCCGCGCAGTTGTTCGATTGTCGCTTTGAGTGGCGAGGCGTGGATCTGCGCCCGCTCGGTGGCGCTGGTGGTGTAGTTGTCCCAGAACCATTTCATCATGCCCTTGGTCAGGAAGTGACCTTCAGCAAATTCGTTGTACGAACCGGTCTCGAAGTTCGAGTCGGTCACCGGCCACAGCAACAGCTGGAAGCGTAGTTTCGGGGTGTTCTGTTCCTTGGCCATCAGGCTGACCACGGCTGCCATGTTGCCGCCGACGCTGTTACCGGCCACTGCCAGACGCGAGCCATCAACGCCTATTTCCTTGCCGTGCTCTGCTACCCATTTGGTTGCGGCGTAAGCCTGATTGATGGCAGTCGGGTAGTGCGCTTCGGGAGATGGCGTGTAGTTGACGTACACCGCTACCGCGCCGGAGTTGACCACCAGATCATGGATCAGGCGTTCGTGAGTGGCGAAGTCGCCCAGTACCCAACCGCCACCATGGAAGAACATGAACACCGGCAGATCACCTTTGACATTGGCCGGGCGGACGATTTTCAGATCAATCGATTCGCCTGCCACTTTGATGCTGCGGTCGCTGACTTGCACACCCGACAGATCAACCTTTACCGATTGCTGTGCGCCGGTGAGCACGGCGCGTGCATCTTTGGGGCTCAACTGTTCAAGCGGCTTGCCGCCACCTGCGGCCAGGGCGTTGAGGAAGCCTTGGGTCTGGTGCTCGATGTACGGGGTTTCAGCAGCGAAAGCGGTGTTGATAGACAGAGCGAGTACGGTCAGTGCAGTGGCTTTTTTGATGATGTTCATGGCAATAGTCCTTTGAATGCTAATGGTCGTCAGAGTCGTTCGATGTTGATCAGGCGATAGCCAGTGTTTTGCGGCTGCGTGCATCCAGGCTGAAAGCCCCTGCGCCGTTGGCAGCGATCTGCAGCAGGCCACCAGCGATGGCGACGTTTTTCAGGAAGTTGATCAACTGGCCCTGATCAGCGAAGTTGTTGTGGAAGACCACTGCGGTAACCACGGTGAAACCGGCCATCAGCAGTGCAATCAGGCGCGCCTTGTAGCCCAGCACCAAAGCCGTGGCGAAGCCGATTTCAACGATCAGTGCCGCGATGAACGCCAGGTCCGGAAAAGGCATGCCGCTGGCGGCGATGTAGCCTTTGGTTGCTGCCGGTGCGGCCAGCTTGCCGAAGCCGCTGAACAGAAACAGAGAGGCGAGCAGTGCGCGGCCAGCCAGAGAAGTGAAAGCTGCTTGAGTGTTGGTGTTCATGGTTGTTGCTCCAAAGTCGAATCAGTCAGATTTGTGTGCTGGGGGTCTGTGTCAGCACCATGGAGCGAATAGTAGAGATGCATCGAGATGTGATAAATCGGCTGGAAACGGTTTTACTGTCAACTAAATAGAGACAGTTGCCAGGTGTGTGTTGTAGGAGCAGAGCTTGCTCGCGATGATGTTGGTCGCGATCTGAAGTGAACCGCGTCCAGCGTTATCGCGAGCAAGCTCGGCTGCTACAAATCTCAGTCGGCCTCACCGCTGTAAATCCTCCGGGATCATGCCGAAACCGACTGATATCCGGAGTAAAGGTCGTTTGGTATTGCCCTTGCATCAGATCAAGAATGAGTCAGGTTTTTTCGTGTTCAGTTCGGGCGGGGATTAAGTCGAGATGGATCAGTTGCGTGAAGGGTGTCTGTGGGAACAAGTCACGACTCGTCAGATTCAACCTGTTGCCCTGAGTGAGTCGCTCAAGGTCGATGTATGCGTGATAGGCGGCGGTATCACCGGCTTGTCCGCCGCCCTGCATCTGCTGGAAAGCGGCAAGTCTGTCGCGCTGCTCGAAGCCTCGCGTATTGGCACTGGTGGTTCGGGGCGCAACGTCGGGCTGGTCAATGCCGGTAGCTGGATTGCACCTGATGACGCTGCCGCGATTCTTGGCCCCGGCGTGGGCGAAAAATTCAATACGGTCATGGGCCTGGCCCCTGCGCTGGTGTTCGACCTGATCGAAAAATACGGCATCGATTGCCAGGCGCGTCACGACGGTACTTTGCACATGGCGCACAACGCCAATGGCGCCAAAGACATCGAAGCGCGCCACGACCAGTGGAAGCGCCGTGGTGCCGATGTCGAGTTGCTGACGGGCGCCAAGTGCCGAGAATACTGCGGCACCGATAAAATCCCGACCGCGTTGCTCGACCGGCGTGCCGGCACGATTAACCCGATGGCGTACACCGTTGGCCTTGCCGAAACTGTGCTCAAGCTTGGCGGGCAGATCTTCCAGAACTCGCCCGTGCAAGCCGTTACTCGTGAAGGCTCGGCTTGGGTCGTCAGCACCGTCGGTGGTGCGGTCACGGCTGACAAAGTCGTGGTCTCCACCGGTGCTTACACCGAGGGCGAGTGGGCCGGTATCAAACAGAATTTCTTCAAGGGCTATTACTACAACGTCGCCTCCGAGCCGTTGACCTCAAGCGCTGCGGATGAAGTGCTCAAGCACGGTCAGGGCTCTTGGGACACGCGCATGGTGCTGAGCAGTATTCGTCGTGATAACGAAGGTCGTCTGATCCTCGGCAGTATGGGCAAGATGAATAACAAACCTGACTGGTTCATCCGCAGTTGGGCGGACCGTATTCAGAGCCATTACTTCCCGCAACTGGGCAAAGTCCAATGGCAAATGCACTGGACGGGCTGCATCGACTTCACCCCTGATCACATGGTCAAACTCTTCGAACCTGCGCCGGGGCTGGTAGCTGCCAATGGCTATAACGGACGCGGCAACACCACCGGGACTGTCATGGGGAAGGCTTTCGCAGACTTTCTGGTCAAGGATGACCCGAGCGTGCTGCCCATCCCGTTCGCGCCAGCCCACGAGCTGAAAAGCGCAGGCGTGCGCGCGCTGGCCTATGAAACCGGCTTCAACCTTTATCATGCGGGGCAGTGTCTGCGCGTTATTCTTTAAGGCAGGAGTGGCGGTTCTGTAGGCGCGAATTCATTGGCGAAAGGGCCATTACATCCGGTACATTTTCGATTCTTCGCGAATAAATTCGCTCCCACAGGTTCTCCATCGACTTCAGGACTTCCCAATGCCTACCGACTGGCACAGCAACGCCATCACCCGCGCCACTCCTGTCGATAAGACCTACAAGAACACCCAGAACGTGCGGCGTTTCATGCTTGAGCAGTGCGGGGACGGGTTCAAGTTTGATCGGGATTTCATGGCCTGGATTCGCAACGAAACCCCTAAGACCATGGGCGATGTTGCCGATGAGTGGCACCGCCGGCAGGGCTGATCAGTCCGCCCGGAAGCCCCAGACAATTTCCACCACCCGTACCGCGACAATCAAATACAGCAGGCAAAAGAACACCTGCAGCAGGACGTGATAGCGCAGTTTGGCTAGCCGATGCAGACCGTCGCTGATATTCATCAACATCAGCACGGTGGACACTACGATCAGCCCCAGCCCCGTCACCTGCGATCCCCATAACCCCATGAAAACCTGGTGATTACCGTTCAGGGCGCTGCTGCCTGCGGCAAATAGCAACGCGCAGACCAGCAGGTTTTTGACGTTGTCGAACACCTTGGTATTCAGATCGTGGTCCAGCAGATCCAGATACCGCCTCCATAACTTGCTCATGTTTCGTCACCTTTGCTGACGCAGCAGACGGGGGAACGCTTGAGCAAGGATAGGTCGTCAGACACCACATCACTCTCTGATCGGTAACGGATTCCCCATCAAACAGACGGCATCTTCCAGATTGCCCCCTATTCTGTAGGAGCTGACGAGCAGCGCGAGGCTGCGATGGCGGAGTATCAGACAGACCGCTATCGCAGCCTCGCGCTGCTCATCAGCTCCTACAGGGCAACAGAGCAACGTGTACGGATCACGCCAGCGGCGCGATCCCCAATGCTTGCGAGCACTCCAGCAATGAGCGGCGCTGGGTGTCGGCGTAGAGCTTGAGTTCGTTGATGGTGCTGCGCCCCAGTGCGCGTTCGAAGTCCTGCTGATTCGAACTGGTGCCGTAATGGGACTGCGCGTCATCGCCCAGGTTGGACTGGAAAATCCCCGCCGCGCTGACGGGCAGGAAGTCCTCGTAGACCAGCGGCTCGAAGTGCACGTAACCCGCCTCGATCAACTGCTCAAGCTCGGCGCTCTGCTGCACGCCTGCGCCCATCGCCACACCCTTCTCTGTAGCAAAGTAGCGGAAGTAAGCCAGATCCTGCGCCCGCATCTGTTCGTAGCTGTCCGGGAACGCCGTGAAGGTTTTCCCCAACAGTTCGGCATAGCGCACCGCGTTACCTTCGTTGGGGAATTCACCCAGCGCGTCCCGGGCCTCGTTCAGCAACTGGTCGTACAGCTCGCGGCCTTTAGGCGTCAGCGCTGCGCCACGTTGCTCTATCTCACCAAAGCGGGCTGAGTGGCTGCCTGCTTCAGTGGCGGATTGACCGGCAAACGTAATGGCTTCTTCCAGCGCTTTGAAACTGGTCTGGCGCAGCAGAATAGGGCACTCACGACGCGGTGGACCTTCCACCACGGCCTTGGGCGTGATGCCTTTTTTCGGCATGCCGTCCTGCACCGTGTCGATGTCCAGCGTGCGCGGCGTCAGGTGATTGATGTGCGGGCCGCGAAACGCCACCACGTCAGCAATCAGACGATGTTGGGCGTTGAGCTGTTTGTACTGCTCCAGGCTCACCGTTGCAGTGCTGTGCCAGCGGAACGTTTCCAGCGCCTGCTCAACGAAGTCCAGCGCGTCGGCTTCATTCAGACCACCGTCCAGTTCCGATTTTTCAATCAGCTCCAGTGCGCGAGGAGTGAAGATGTTGCGCTTGCTCAGCACCTGACTGGCGAAATCCCGCAGCTCGGTATTGTCGATCAGCTCCAGGCGCAGCAGCGAGGTGAATACCCGAAACGGGCTGACTTGCAGCGCGTGTTCATGCACGGCGCGAAAAGCCGTGGAATGCACGGGCACGCCCGCAGGGGTCAGGTCGTAGTAGCCCACGGGCTCCATCCCCATGATCGCAAACAGACGACTTAATGTGGCCAGTTCGGTCGCGGTGCCGACGCGGATTGCGCCATGGCGCTCCATGTCCAGACGCTGGATTTCGCCGGTCTGCTTCAAGCTCTGCGCAACCTGAGCGTTGCGCGCCAGCACGCCTTCGTTGGTCTCTGCGACCAGATCCATCAACGTCCCGTAGAGCGGCACTTCGGTTTTGTACATGTCCGACATCGCACGGGAAAAGCGGGCGCGGATCTCGTCACGGTTAGCGAAGCTTGAAGCTGTCATTGCAGGGATTCTCCTATTATTCGCAAT
Source organism: Pseudomonas sp. HP_14 (assembly GCF_055283875.1). Taxonomy (NCBI): domain Bacteria; kingdom Pseudomonadati; phylum Pseudomonadota; class Gammaproteobacteria; order Pseudomonadales; family Pseudomonadaceae; genus Pseudomonas; species Pseudomonas sp. HP_14. The sequence continues at coordinate 179,529 of NZ_JBTOQI010000044.1, forward strand.
CAGGCCTTGCTGGCCTTTATCGGCGCAATCCACGGTCGCAGGTATTGGCATGGCGTTTATGTGGGAGCAGAGCTTGCTCGCGATTCAGACACCTCGGTTTGCCTGATGCACCGAGTTGCCAGAATCGCGGGCAAGCCTCGCTCCCACATAGGTCGCGCAATACTCGGTGTCGTGATCAACCATTGAGCTTGCAGGCTAAAAGGTACTCATACATTCCAAAGGCTAGCTGGGAGGGCGTTTTATCCACTGATGATTATTCCAACCCAGCCAGACACCGCTCAAAAATATCCAGCCCTTCGCGCAACACCTCTGGCTCAATCGTCAACGGTGCCAGCAGGCGGATGATGTGCCGCGACTTGCCACTGGGCATCAGCAACAGCCCCGCGTTACGAGCCGCTTCCAGCAATTGCGCCAACTGCTGTGTGCCGGGCGCGCCGTCGGCGGTGATCAATTCGATACCGCGCATGGCGCCAACGCCTGTCAGCCGTCCAAGATACGGCGACAGTTTGTTGGCCTGCCATGCTTCGTAACGGCTGACGATCATGTTTTCCTGCATCTCGCCCCAGGCCGAAAGGTTCTCGTCGTTCAACTGGTCAAGGCTGGCGATACCTGCCGCGCAGGCAATCGGGTTGCCGGAGTACGTACCGCCAAGGCCACCTTTAGGCAGCGTATCCATCAATGCCCGGCGCCCGACAACAGCGCCCATCGGGATGCCGCCCGCGATGCTTTTGCCCAGCAAGATCAAGTCGGGTTCTATACCCAGCCTCGTAAAAGCAAAGCGCTGCCCGGTACGCCCGAAGCCTGACTGGATTTCATCAGCAATCAGCAGGATGCCCTTGTCGTCACAGAACCTGCGCAAGGCCTGAGCGAATTCGGGCTGCATGGCTAGAAAGCCACCTTCACCCTGAACCGCCTCGAAGATGAAACAGGCCACATCGTTGACGTCGATTTCAACGCTGAACAACCGATCGAGTGCCTTGAGTGCCTGCTCGGTAGTGACGTCGTTGTCTTTGCTCGGATAGGGAATGTGAAACACCGGGCCAGGCAACACGCCGACTTTTTGTTTGTACGGCGCGACTTTTCCATTGAGGTTCAACGTGGCCAGCGTGCGCCCATGAAAACCGCCATCAAAGGCGATAACCGCCGTCTTGCCCGTTGCACCGCGCACGATCTTCAGCGCGTTTTCGGCCGCTTCAGCGCCGCTGTTGGTGAGCATGCCGCTGAGTGGATAAGACACCGGGACAAACTTCTCCAGCTTGTCCATGAACTTGACGTAGGGCTCATGAGGCACAGCGTTGAAGCAGTAGTGCGTGAGCCGGGTGGCCTGATCCTGAATGGCGGCCACTACCTGAGCATTGGTATGCCCTAGATTGAGCACACCAATGCCGCCAACAAAGTCGATGTAGCGCTTATTGTCGGTGTCCCATACTTCGGCGTTTTTACCGTGGGAGAGCGTCAGCGGATGAACATGAGAAATCGACTGACTGATGTTTTCGCGACTCATTATCAATGTCTGCCCAGAGAGAGTGCGCCTATATAAGCGAGTAAAGCCAATCACTCACAAGCGAAATAAACTCGCGGCGTTATTCCAATAATTCGGGACGTGTTCATGATTGACAACCGCGTCTGTAGGAGTGAGCTTGCTCGCGATGCTTTTCTCCATACAGAGAACGACTCCTTGGCAGGACGCCATCGCGAGCAAGCTCACTCCTACAGGTGATCACTTAACCTGCGGAAGCGAGGCAGGGACTGGGCCGCATCCGGACGATGAACAATGACGCGATATGTCTGATGCCCAACTCAAATCCACACATCATTAACCGCCGTCCGGTCACTCTCCTCATGCCCGGTATTCAATACTCCGCGCGGCTCGATCAGCAGCAGTTTCACTTCCTGTTCGGCATAGGGTTTGTGCTCGATGCCTTTGCCGACGACATACATCTCACCGGCAGCCACCGTGACAAACCCGTCACGAAAATCGATGCGCAGTTCGCCTTCCAGAATAATGAACGTTTCATCGGTATCGGCATGGGTGTGCCAGATAAAGTCGCCCTGGATCTTCACCACTTTGAACTGATAGTCGTTCATTTCGGCCACGACTTTCGGCGTCCATTGCTCATTGAACAGCGCATATTTAGCGGCGAAGTTAACCGGGGTGTAGGGCGGGGCAGAGCAGGTGCTGGTCATGGTCGGTGCTCACGGTTGATTGAGAGGCCACAACCTTAGCGAGCCACACATAACCCGTATTGCATGATCGTGCAGCTTTGGCGGGCGCTGTCAGCTGCGGCCGAGCATCTTCAGCCAGCGGGCGGGCGAGATGCCAAACGCCTGGCTGTACTGGCGCGTCATGTGGCTCTGATCAAAGAAACCACAGGCCAGTGCAGCCTCACTCAACGGTTGGCCTGCAACCAGCAAACGACGCACTTCGGCCAGTCGCCGCTGGGTGATGTAGCGGTAGGGACTGGTGCCATACAACGCACGGAAATCCCGCGACAGACTCCAGCGATCACGCCCGCTGGCCTGCACCAGATCGTCCAGCGTAATAACCTGATCCAGCGCGTCATGAATGTAAATCCGCGCCCGCTCTGCCGCTGCATAGTCCAGCGCCCGCCGACCACGCTTATTGCCCGCAGCCACATCCAGCGCCTGCGCCAGGTCGTAAATGGCGTCCTCTTCTTCAAGTGGATCCAGCGCGTTATCCATGCTCTGCAGCAAAGCACTGGTCGCCGCGAACAAGCGTGGATCGCTGGACAAACCACCCGCCACAAAGGGCAGCGACTTGCCGCCCAATACTTGTTGAATCAGTGAGGGCTCGATGTAAAACATTCGGTAGTGAAAGCCTGCATCGGTCCCGGCCTCGCCGTCATGGACTTCATCCGGATGCAAAACCATCGTGCCACCGGCCAGGCTGTGGCGGTAATCATTGCGGTAATGAAAGCTCTGCACCCCGGCCAATGTGCGCCCGATGGCGTAGGTGTCGTGACGATGAGGCGTGTAGCCGTGCCCGCCGAAGTAAGCCTCGATCCGTTCCATCTTCCGCGACTGCGGCGCGCGCACCAGCCAGTCGCGTTTGTTTTGTGTGGTCATGGACGTCTGAACCTGCACCCTGAATCGCCCTACGATATACGGCAATCGCCGCGAATGGCAGGGTGCTCGGCTCACAGGGCAAATCGAGACACAAGCCTGTTCAAACCGACGGCCAGCTTCGACAGCTCATTGCTGGCGATAGACGTCTGGCTTGCTGCTGAAGAACTCTGGATCGACAGGTCTCGAATACTGACCAGATTCTGATCCACCGATCGCGACACATGAGCCTGCTCTTCAGAGGCTGTAGCAATCAGCAGATTGCGTTCATTGATGTCAGACACCGCCGACGCGATGTCGCCGATGGCGATATTCGCCTCCTGCGCAATGGTCAGTGTCATGACAGCCTCGCTGTTGCTCTGCACCATCGAGTGCACCGCTTTGGCCGAGCCGGTCTGAATGCCTTTGACCATCTGCTCGATTTCCAGGGTTGATGTCTGCGTGCGATGCGCCAGCGCACGAACCTCATCAGCGACCACGGCAAAGCCTCGACCTTGCTCACCAGCGCGGGCGGCCTCAATGGCTGCGTTAAGAGCCAGCAGGTTGGTTTGTTCGGCAATCGAACGGATTACGTCCAACACCTTGGCAATGTCCTGGGTTTGCGTCGCCAGGCCTTCGATCTCAACGGTGGTCTGCTGCACGGTCTGGCTGAGCTGCTTGATCGATTGGATAGTTTCCGCGACTTTGCCTTTACCGATTGCGGCAGATTTTTCCGAGTCCTGGGTGTACTGCGAAGCGGCCACCGCGTTGCGTGCGACTTCTTCAACGGCTGCGGTCATTTGGTTGACGGCGGTCGCGGCTTGCTCGGTCTGCATGTTTTGCTTCTGGATGCCGGACAGTGATTCTTCAGTGATGGAGCTCATTTCTTCCGCCGCCGCTGCCAATTGGCCGGAGGAGTCCGAGATGTGCTGAATCGTACTCTTGAGGCTCTGAAGCATGGCATCGGTAGACAGTTGAAGTTCTGTCAGCTCATCTTTGCCGGAAACCTCGACGGCGGACCGCAAGTCACCTTCTGATATGTGTTTGATGGATTGCACCAGTTTCCTCACCGGCGAAGTAATGCTTTGAGTAAAGATAAACGCAATCAGCATCGACAGAATAATAGTGCCAATCATGATCGCGATGGTGAAGGTAAAACCTTGGTCATATTGGGTCTGTGCGGCGACGCCTGATTGCGTGGCCCCGGTATCATTGACACTGATCAGGCGATCAATAGAGTCTTGCAACGCATTGGCCAAAGGCACAGTCACTGTATTAATAAAGGCAGTTGACTCTTGTGTTGTGCGCGTGTCGCTTTGAGCGATCAATATATCCAGTTTCTCTTCATAACTTCTAAGCCCTTGCATCACGTCGTTGTAGATACGTTGTTCCTCGGGCCCGGATACCAAACCGGTGTAGTCGTTTGCCTGTTGGTCCAGTTCTTTCTTCAGTTGACCAATCTTGATGATCGATGCAGCCTTTTTATCGTCTCCATCTGCGGTGTAGTGCAGCGCTTCAAGCCGCAGGCGCAGCAGCGTAGCGTCTACCTTTCCCGCCTGGCGGATGCTGGGCAGCCAGTCGGTCTCCAGCTCAACCGTTGATTTGTGAACCTCGCTGATCTTGTAAAGCGAGAGGGTACTCAGGCCCAGCATCAGCACACAAATGGCACCAAAGCTGACCAGCGCGCGGGGCGTTAGTTTTAAATTTCTCATGAACATGAGATCACCTATAAGAAAGGGCAGGAACGTCTGAATGACTTAATGTCCATGTGCCATCATTCTTGGTGCCAAGATGTGGAAAGTCTGTTTTTAAAGCAAGTGTTTTTGGAGGAGTGGTAGTGGCAGAGCTAAATCGCCAAATGATGGTTCCGTTAAGTTTTTTTAACGTTAGCAGGGTGGGTTTTTTTGACGCCATTATTCTGGTTTTTCTGGACTTTGATTTGCTTGAGTTTTTTAGGACGCCGGTTGAGGGTGGTACTTATTATTTGACTTGCTCATACGAAAGTATTAAGTAGTTGGTATTCCGGGCGGAGGATTATTAACGATGAAGTTGTTCAGCTTTTATTCAGGAAGTGCAGTTGGTTCAATACACGTCTCTGATTAGTTGTTGGGACAGGCTTGGCCTCCCCCACAGAAGTAGCCTGAAGTTAAATCTTCAGCTTAGCCATTCAGCCTGCTTGCGATCCAGCAACCCATCCACCATCGCTTGCGCCATTTCCACCAGATGCATCACGGACATGGCGTGGTCGCGTTGTGCGCCGTGCAGGTTGTCGGCGGCTTCGTAGGCGGTGCTGGTGGCGCAGCGCAGCAGGTCGGCGGTATGGGACAGCACATCTTCTGCGCTGAGGTCCGGGCGCATGGAAAAGAAACGGTGGGTGGCTGAAACTGCGGCGGGGGTGTTCTTCACCTTGTTGATCTCCTTATGCGTTCAGGTAGCGGCAACCTTCATGGGGCATGAATAGGTGGCAGCTGTGCGTGGGTTAGTCGACCGGCCTCCAGAGAAAAACCAGCGCACTCGAAAGTGCCCCGCGCGCACAGCCGCCATAACACAAGCAGGAGCGTGAATTTCTCTGTAGGGATCAGGCGACTAAACCCGGTCACTGATGTGCAGCGACGGGCGGGAGGTTAGAGGAGCGATTTCCCGCAAACAACCCAGCGGACGGCATTGGCAGAAATTAAGACCGATCCTACAAAGCCTCGCGCTGGTGGATGACACGACGAGGTAACGTATGATTGCCGTCTTATCGAAATCACCCAAGGACCCAGCCATGCCGACGTTGAGCAAACGCGATCAGGCCCGTATCGAACGTCGCCTGGCGTCTACCCTGACCGAAGCGTGCGAAACCGCAAAAGCGGAAATCGTTGGTTTCTCCTGGCTGACCCACGAAGTGGATTACGCGGCATTCCCCGCCAGCCTGCGCGTGGTTTGGATCTTCGATACACAAGCGCAAAAAGATCAGGCCCTCGCCACTGGCCAGCGTGAGCGCATGGTTGAGCTGACTGCCCAGGCATTGGAAGAGGCAGAAATCGTCATTGCCGATGTGAGCAAACGCGTGCAATTCGACAGCGAAGAGCAATGCCAGCGCGCCAACGGCGGCAACTGGCAACAACGCCTGGCTCGGGGCTGAAGCATGGCCAAGGACATCGAGAACCCCTGTACCTCTGTTTGCCAGTTGAGTGGCGATTTATGTGTGAGCTGCGGCCGCAACAAAGAAGACATCCGCAAATGGCGGCGAATGAACCGTCCCGAGAAAATGGCAGCCGTGCAGCGCGCCAGTCAGCGACTGAAAAGCCTGAATAAAAAGAAAGGATAGGCACGCGTGGTCAGGCGCTGTGAAAGCCGCTGCCCTCTGCAATACTTCTTGAAAATCGTCACCCGACTTGTCGCCAGGGAAAATCATGAAAACAAAAAGCCTGATGTTCTTGTGTCTGCTCAGTGTGCTCGGAGCCTTGCAGGCGAACGCCGCGGATAAATCCTGTGCTGAGGCCATTGGCGACAAGCGCTCGGCACTGCTCGTGAAGCAATGCACCAGCGTGTCGCCCGCCACACATCCACCGTGCAACGCGGCCAACAGCTGCGAAATGATCAACAGCGAAGTCGAACGCGGCTGCGGCATGTTGAGCGACGACGCCAGCGCGCCGGACTTCTGCACATTTGCCCTCACAAAACCAGAAACCTTCCAGGGCGCCTTAATTTCCGGCAGCGGAATCGAGGACCATACCGTCACCGTGCTGCTCAACGACGGCCGCCGTTTCACCGCCTATTGCGACGGCAAATGCGGTTCGTGGTTTATCGCCGAAGACGAAGGGGAGGCCACCTTGCTGCCCAATATCGTGGGCCGCAACGTCAAAGTCACCGTGGCGAGTGAGCCCAACAAAGACCGCATTGCCGGGCCTGCAGAAGATGAGAAGTTGGTGTTTGTGAAGAAGATTGAGTTGGTTAAGTAACAGGCCGACTCTGCGATTTGCGATGCGCCAGGATTGACGCCTTCGCAGCCTTCGGCAGCTCCTACAAAAAATATATTTCATATAGGGGTTGATGGCGCTAAGGCTGCGACTGCGGCTAACCTCTACTTCTGCGGCTCAAACGCCTCAAGCCGCGCCTGCACCGCATCGTCGAAAATCATGTACAGCGCTTCAACATCACTCGGTCGCAAGCGCTTGGCCGTCTCCAGCCCAAGGATAAAAGCGATCTGTAACTCGCCCTCGCTCTCAATATCTTCACGAGTACTGGCAGCATCCAGAGAGCGAAGCAGCTTATCAATCGGCCCACGAATAGGCTTTGGCAGCCTTAACAGGTCCAGCCGTTCTTGTGGCATTACGCCCTCCTGGCCTTCGACGGGGTCAAGGGCGGTTAGTAAGCCGACCATAGTGGGCCAAAACGGGCGGGAAGAGGATAGAAAAAGCGACGTAATGTTTGGGGCAGCCCCACAGCGCAAATTCTTCGGTTGCTGTCTTTGTGCCCATGGCGCCACGCTGTCGGGCGGCAGATACAGGACCGGTGGGGCCGGATTCATCCGGGAAGAGGCCAGTGCATCCGCCACATCATCGTTGTGTGGAATGCAGCCTTCCCGGATGAATCCGGTCCCACCGGTTCTGTGTAGCTTCAGATAATTAAGTATTGTTGGCAGGAGTGACCGCAGCAGTGTTTGCTACGCACCCGGCTTCACCCGCTCTATCAAATCATTCAGCACATACGTGTCCAGAAACGCCTTCACCTGCGTGATCTGCCCGTCCTTGAATGTCAGGTGCCAGAGGTAATTATTTCGGTACGGCTGCTGATCAATGGCTGTGGCTTCACCGTTCCACAGCACAACCACCACATTGCCTTCAGCCACGATGCTCAAAACGGTGGGTTTGATAGGGGTGGCCAGTCGCGCGCTGATCGGCTTTACCGCTCGCTCCAGAAAGTCCTTTTTACCTTGGTACACGCCAGAGACAGGGCTGGACCCGGCGACGGTCCACTCAGCGTCAGGCGTCAACAGGTCGAACGTTGTGCCCTTGCCTTGCTGCCAGTTCACAAACGATTGGCGGACCAGCTCGGCGTTTGAATGCGTAGCTGATTTGTCCGTCGCCCATGCTGCGCTCGTTAAAAACACAGCAAGCAGAGCAGCAGCCTGAACTCGAAAAACCGTTTTCACCCATGCAGTCATGACCATTCACTCCATTGCGGTTGTAGGGACTCTTGTCTAGAAGACCCTAACCCGCAGGTGCGTTGGTGAAGTAGCTCGATACTGCCTTGAGATTGCCTGATGCTGCGTTCCTGGGCGAAAGGCCGGTGACCCCACGTTGCGATGAGGTGTTTGCCTTATCGGTCTCGCCCGCTTATCTCCAGGTGACCATCACAACTCATTAAAGCCATAAGCTTCTTTTGCCCGATGTCGAACGGGACAATCCACCAGTTCGTTCTGGAGTCATACGATGCGCCTGGCTGCAGTTCATAGGGCGTTGTTTTCACCTGCTGAGGGTGTCGTAAGAAATAAGCATCCAGTGATTGCAGCCAGAACTGCTCACCGTAATCGGGACAGGACATTTCAGGTCGCTCTTCGCATCCGGCAAGCACGACCGGCAGCAAAATCGCCAAAGTTTTAAAGCAGGATTTCATTGGCTGTTCCTTGGGAAGTCGGGCTAAGCCTAACAGAGCTGCTTGTTTGATAGGCTGCGTGATGGAAGCAACACCCTTGTCGCTAGAGCCACTGCCCGCCCGAAATATCAAAAGTCGTCCCGTTAGCCGCGCCATGTCATCGGACAGCATGGCCGACACCGCCCCACCGATACCCTGCGCCACACCGCGGCCAAAGTCGTCGGCAAAAAGGTAGGAGCGAACTTGTTCGCGAAGCGGCAGAACTGACTCACCGCGTGAAACTGCTCGCCAATAAGTTGCCCCTTATCTGATACCTCGCCAAACGGTTGGAGCAACCGTGACGTAGACAAATCGCCTTCTACAGAAACTGCTTAGCCATTGTTCACGTAGCATCTCTCGGACAGGGCGCGCTGTGGCTGAACTTCACGGCGTCCTCCATTTTGCATCGCGCCATTTCAATCAAATGCACCACTGAAAATGCGTGATCACGCTGGCTGCCGTTCAGGCTGTCAGCACTCTCATAAGCCGTCGCCTTGGCACAGCGAAGCAGCTCGTCTGTGTCATTGAGCAGTTGTTCGAGGGTTGGGTGATTAGTCATGTTTTGCTCCTGGAGTAATGGAGCTGCCAGAGGCCTTCCTACGGGCTTTGGGTGGCAGCTGTGCGCAGGGTAGGAATACCGGAACTCTAGGAACCCGGCCACGCCGAAGCGTGCCCACGCACAGCCACCATGATTGACCGGGAAACGAACAGCGTTTTCCAGTCGCAACGGTTGGCATGTGCATACCTAGATAGTTCCGGGTTCCTACACCCAGGCCGCTGAATTGGCAGCGGCGGAAGGAAGGGTATCGGGGTGGGGAGGGGCGAGCAAGGATAAATTGGGGGTTGGTTCGGCGGTAGAAAGGAAGGTCGACAAGCCTTGGTCGTGTCGACCGCAGAGTTCAACGAACCTCCAAATCACAAAGCAATATCTTTCCTGTGTAGTGGCACGTTGCTACAGTGCGCGCTTCGTTTACTCTAGGAAGGAGACTCCAATGAAAGGTTTGCAATTTTTGGCGCTAGCAACAGTGGTCGCGCTGATGAGCGGTTGTGTTGTTCAGAGTTCCTACAGCAAGACTATTGCAGTCACTAAGGACGCGCAGGGTAAAGTGATTCAAACCGTTGAAAGCGAAACAGTCGTTCAAGGGGCTCAGGGCTATCCAATGCGCTTGGAACTCATCAAGGGCGTCCAAGCCAACTGAAATGTTCAAGCTTGCAGAGAGCCCGCCCAGCGCGGGTTTCTCGCTTGAGAGTGTGCCTACTGCAACCACTCCGCTATTCGGCGGGGAACGTCATACCCCTGTCGATCCGCATCTTCCGAGATGATCTGAGGCAGCTTTTCACGGATTGTGTGTTCTTGGCCAAGCGAGCTTGCTGACAGGCGCTTACCAAATCCCATCCACAAAAAAAGACGCCCTAAGGCGTCTTTTTTATGGGGATTTGGTGGAGCCGGGGGGATTTGAACCCCCGTCCGCCAGTACTCCGCTGTCGGTCCTACATGCTTAGCCGTGTCTATTAAGTTAACCCTCAGCGACCCGACGGGCAGGGTGCTTTGGGCGAGCTGTGTAAGTTTTAGCCGATTCGTCCACAGCGTACTGCACGGCGATTCTGTTCTATATGACAATCATTTTGGGTTTACAGACATCCCCTGATGATTGCTGGAGCCGAAGCTACCAGAAGTGCGGCTAGGCTGCTTACGCAGCTAGTTGAGCACCGTAGTTATCGTCATTGGCAACTATAGAAAGTTGCAACAGTGGATTTACGACTTCTGTTACCAAGTCGGCATGCACCTAAAGTTTCATCACCGGCGTCGAATCCTAATCGGCCCCAGGTGACTGCTTTCGCAGTCAGGTCGCGGAGTGTACTCCAATGAGTCCCTCGCGTCGACCTTCTGACGCAGCCCGGTTTTGGCCAGCCGCAGGGCCGGCCGTGATGGGGCTATTACTTGCCAGCACCTTCGCTGCCCGAGCCAATTTGTTTCAGCTGTGTAATGGCTTTGGTGGTGATCTCGATGCATTTCTTCTCATCGCCAGCCGCTTTGGCGGCAAGTGCTTCTTTTTCATTTTTTTCGACCGACATTTTGGTGTCGGCGGCCAGGTTGGTGCCTGACGAAACCTGCGCATCTTTCAGAGCCTGCAGGTTGGTGTCACAAAGATCATCGGCGGCAAATGCCGGGGAACCCAACAGGGCGGCGGTGAGGAACAATCCAGTAAGTGCTGTGCGCTTCATGTGTATCTCCTTTTAAGCCTGTGGACTCGGTGTGGCCGGTCGATGAGGCCTGTCGCCGAGGTCTGTGAGTAAGCCCGACTACAGAATTGGCGGGCTCACAGAAACTGACTGTCCACAAACGCAGGGGTTCTATTTTTTTTCATCCTCATGTGAAAAAGCCATATTTCGTGATAAAGGCACCAAAATGGGGCGATTGCCGCTGCCAGGTCGCGATCAGGCAGTTTTGGCCTGTGTGACGCGATCTACCAGATACACCAACCCGTGGTAGTCGATACCGCCATGTTGTGAGAGGCCGATCTCGCATGTGCGGCTGGTCGAAATGCCTTCGTTGCATTGCTGGACCGCTTCTTTGAGGGTGCGCAGCGAGTGGGCGTTCAGTTCGGGCGTGGTGAAGCCTTTGTCCCCCGCAAAGCCGCAGCAGTGGATGCCTTCAGGGATGACGACGTTGATGCTGCACAGGCGCGCCAGCTCGATCAGCGCCTGGCTTTCACCCAGATGCTGGGTGCTGCACGTGACGTGCACGGCGATCGGTTCTTGCTGTGGCGTGAAGGTCAATTTGTCGAGCAGATGCGTGCGGATAAAGCGCACGGGATCGTACAGATCGAGGCCTGTTTCCTTGAGGTTCTCAACCAGGCGCAAGGTGCAGGGGCTGGTGTCGCAATAGATGGGGTCGAGCCCGCCTCGACTGGCTTTGCCGAGCGCGGCGAGCAGTTGCTCACGTTTGCTGTCGGCTTGCTCCTTGTAACCTTTTGACGCAAAAGGCTGGCCGCAGCACAGGTTGTCCTGATCTTCGGGGAATACCACTTGGTAGCCTGCTTTTTCGAGCAGGCCACGGGTTTTATCCAGTAGCGACATTTGTTCTTTATCACCCGCTGCGGGGCCCATCACCCGGGATACACAGGCTGCGAGGTAAACCACTCGCGGGCGTTGGTCTTCAACGGGCGGGGTAAAGCGTATCGCTTGTTCAGGCTGCGGCATGGCGGGGGACCATTGCGGCACTCGACCGGCCGAGGCTTTGCTCAGCGCGGCGGAAATTTTGGCGAGACGCGGCGCACCGAGCAGCATGCGTGCGCCATTGGCGGCATGCAGGGTGAAGCGCGCGCCATGCAGCATGGTCTTGAAGTGATTGGCCATCCAACCCGCAGCCTGTGCATGGCTGGCCTCTTGGCCGCGCAGTTTCTTGATCAGTTCGCCGGTGTTGATCCCGACCGGGCAGCGCTGTGCGCACAGACCGGTGGCGGCGCAGGTTTCGATGCCTTGATAGTGGTAGGCCTTTTCCAGTTCATCGGTGTTGGTGCCCGCTCGTTTGCGCGCCTGAATGTCTCGCCAGATGACGATGCGTTGTCGCGGGCTGAGGGTCAGACCTTTGGAGGGGCAGACCGGTTCGCAGAAGCCGCACTCGATGCACTTGTCGATGATTTCGTCGGCTGCGGGTAAAGGCTTGAGGTGCTTGAGATGGATCTGCGGGTCCTCACTCAGGACCACGTCAGGGTTGAGAATGCCGTTGGGGTCGAGCAGCCGTTTGAGTTGCCACATCAGTTGATAAGCATCGTGACCCCATTCCAGTTCGACGAAGGGGGCCATGTTGCGGCCGGTGCCGTGTTCGGCTTTGAGCGAGCCGCCAAACTCGACCGCCACCAGTTGCGCCACGTCTTCCATGAACGCCTGATAGCGGGCGACTTCTTCCGGGTTGTTGAAGCCCTGAGTGAACACGAAGTGCAGATTACCTTCCAGGGCATGGCCGAACAGGATGGCTTCGTCGTAGTGGTGTTTGTCGAACAGCGCAATGAGGCGGCGCACGCCGTTGGCCAGTTGCTCAACGGGGAAGGTGACGTCTTCGATGATCACCGTGGTGCCGGTTTGCCGCACGGCGCCGACGGCGGGGAAGGTGTCTTTGCGGATGGCCCACAGGCGGGCGTTTTCCAGCGGGTCTTCGGTGAAGTCGATCTGCTTCTCCACCGGGAACGACGCCAGAGAAGTCATGATCTGCGCCAGTTGCTCGTGCAGCAGCGGGCTGGATGCCGCGCGGGCTTCGATCAGTAGCGCGCAGGCACTTGTCGACAGTTCACGTACGAATGCGGGCATACCGGGTTTGTTCTGCACCGAGCGCATGCTGCGTCGGTCGAGTAACTCGACGGCGGCTACAGGTTGGCTTTTCAAAACGGTGACGGCGTTGCAGCAGGTTTCCACATCCGGGAAAACGATCAGTGCCGAGGCTTTATGCGGGTGGTCGACGACGGTGTCGTACGTCACCGCGCTGATGAAGCCCAGCGTGCCTTCGGAACCCACTAGCAGATGGCTGAGGATATCCAGTGGCTCATCGAAATCCACCAGGGCGTTGAGTGAAAGGCCAGTGGTGTTTTTCAGGCGGTATTTGTGGCGAATTTTGGCGGCCAATTCGGTATTGGCACGGGTCTCGCGGCTCATTCTGGCGAGTTGTTCCAGCAGGTCGGCGTGACTGATGCGAAAGGCTGCCACGCTGTCGGGGTCTTCAGTGTCGATGCGCGTACCGTTGGCGAGCACCAAACGTATGCCAGCCAGCGTGTGATAGGTATTTTGCGCCGTACCGCAGCACATGCCGCTGGCATTGTTGGCCACGATGCCACCGATTTTGCAGGCATTGATGGACGCCGGATCTGGCCCGATCTTGCGCCCGTAAGGTGCGAGCCAGGCATTCGCCTGTGCGCCGATCACGCCGGGTTGCAGGCGTATCTGGGTGCCGTGTTCGCGTACTTCGCGGCCATTCCAGTTATCGCCGAGTACCAACAGCACCGAATCGCTGATGGCCTGGCCCGAAAGGCTGGTGCCTGCTGCGCGAAAGGTCAGCGGTACGTTTTCTCGCTGGGCCAGTTTCAACAGGCTGACCACTTCGTCTTCGGACTCAACGCGAATCACCAGTTTGGGGATCAAGCGGTAGAAGCTTGCGTCCGTGCCGAATGCCAGCGTTGAAAGCGGATCGTCGAAGCGTCGCTCGGCGGGGATCAGCCGAGCGACATCAGTCAGGAAGGGGGCAGGGAGGTTCACACGGTCTTCCTCATGCAATCAGCTTTAGGGTGCCGCAGCATCTGGCGTGCCGCGTGCTTGCTGCTTCAGGTTGTACGGGCTTAAGCGCCCAGCTCACGGACCAGTGAATCGCGAGAAATCTCGCTGATGGATTTGGCTCCGGTCAGGACCATGGCCACGCGCATTTCCTTTTCAAACAGGTCGAGCAGGTTTTTCACTCCCGCTTCACCGTGGGTGGCCAGGGCGTAGATAAACGCACGGCCAATCAGCACCGCATCGGCACCGAGGGCGATCATGCGCACCACGTCCAGCCCACTGCGGATCCCTGAATCTGCGAGGATTCTCAAGTCGCCCTTCACCGCGTCGGCAATGGCGGGCAAGGCACGGGCGCTGGACAGCACGCCATCGAGCTGGCGGCCGCCATGGTTGGAAACGATGATGCCGTCTGCGCCGAATTTCACGGCATCGCGGGCGTCTTCGGGGTCAAGAATGCCTTTGATGAGCATCGGCCCGTCCCAGGTTTCGCGAATCCATTCCAAGTCTTTCCAGGAAATGGACGGATCGAAGTTATTGCCCAGCCAGCCAATGTAGTCGGCGAGCCCGGTGGGATTGCCGCGGTAGGTGGAAATGTTGCCAAGATCGTGGGGGCGACCGTTGACGCCAACATCCCATGCCCATTGAGGATGCGTCATGGCTTGCAGCACCCGGCGCATCGGGCCGTTTGCGCCGCTCATGCCATGGTGGGCGTCGCGGTAACGAGCGCCGGGCACCGGCATGTCGACCGTGAACACCAGCGTCTTGACTCCGGCAGCCTTGGCCCGCTCAAGGGCGTTGCGCATGAAGCCGCGGTCTTTGAGCACGTACAGCTGAAACCAGATGGGGCGGTCGATGGCGGGAGCGACTTCTTCAATCGGGCAGACCGACACCGTGGACAAGGTAAACGGGATGCCTTTGGCTGCTGCCGCACGCGCCGCCTGCACTTCGCCTCGCCGTGCATACATGCCGCACAGGCCGATAGGTGCCAGGGCCATGGGCATGCTCATGGACTCGCCGAACAACGTGGTGTTCAGGCTCAGTTCCGACATGTTTTTCAGGACGCGCTGGCGCAAGGCAATGCTGGCAAGGTCCGAGACGTTATGGCGCAACGTGTGCTCGGCGTAGGCGCCACCGTCGGCGTAATGAAACAGGAAGGGCGGCAGTTTGCGTTGCGCCGCAGCGCGGTAGTCAGTGGAGGCAGAAATAATCATGGGCTCTCACAACGTCGAGTAAGTGGGGCGAAGGCCGGGCGCACCTGAGCGCGCCCGACGCTCGTTTCATCAGTGCACCAGCATGCCGGTGAACCAGTACGCCTGGGCGTAGGTCATGCAGCCAATAATCGTGGCGAAGAAAATGCTGTGCTTGAGGGTGAAGCGGAACAGGTCAGACTCTTTGCCGACCAGCCCGGTTGCTGCGCAAGCCACGGCGATGGACTGCGGCGAAATCATCTTGCCTGTCACGCCGCCGGTGGAGTTCGCCGCCACCATCAGCACATCGCTGACGCCAACCTGATGCGCGGTGGTCGCTTGCAGCGAGCCAAACAGCGCGTTGGACGATGTGTCCGAGCCGGTCAGGAACACGCCCAGCCAGCCGAGGAATGGCGAGAAGAACGGGAAGGCTGCACCGGTTCCGGCCAATACCAGCGCCAGCGTCGAGGACATGCCCGAGTAGTTCATGACGAAGGCAAAGGCCAGCACCATGCCGATGGAAATGATTGCCCAGCGCAGCTCTTTGAGGGTTTCCTTGAACGTGGTCAGGCCCGTCATTGGAGTGATCCGCAGCACGAGCATCGCGAGGATGGCCGAGAACAGGATCGCGGTACCCGAGGCGGCGATCAGGTCAAACTTGTAAACAGCAGGCATGGCTGTCGCGTTGGCAACGATAGGTGCAGTTTTCATCACCAGTTGATCGAGGTGCGGAATGGGAATGTTCATCGTCCACGCCTGCATCGCGCCGCCAGCGGCAAACATGGCCTTGAAGGGCTTCAGTGTCCAGATGGTGACCATCACCGTGAGTATCAGGAAGGGAGACCATGCCTTGATGATTTGCCCGATGGTGTAGGGCGATTTAACCGATGTGCGGGGCTGACCAAAACCGCCAGGGCTGCCCATGACTGCTGCACCGCCGGACTGGCTGATTTCGGTTTCCCCGGCTTTTTTGGGCTGCCAGACTTTGAGGAACAGGGTCAGCGATACCATGCTGACCAGTGCCGAAGTGATATCGGGTAGTTCCGGGCCAATATAGTTGGAGGTGAGGTATTGGGTGATGCCGAAACTCACGCCTGCGACCAGCGCAGCAGGCCAGGTCTCTTTGACCCCTTTAGCGCCATCCATCATGAACATCAGCCAGAACGGCACGAAGACCGACAGGAACGGCAATTGCCGACCTGCCATTGCACCGATCTTGAAGGCATCAATGCCGGACACCTGGCCCGCCACGATAACCGGGATCCCCAATGCGCCGAAGGCGACAGGCGCAGTGTTGGCGATCAGGCACAGGCCTGCTGCGTACAGCGGGTTCAAACCAAGGCCGACCAACAGGGCAGCAGTAATCGCCACTGGTGCGCCAAAGCCTGCTGCCCCCTCCAGAAACGCCCCAAAACAAAACGCGATCAACAGCACCTGGATGCGCTGGTCATCGGTGATGGACATGACCGAGCTGCGGATGATCTCGAACTGACCACTCTTCACCGTCAGTTTGTAGAGAAACACCGCCGCGACAATGATCCATGCGATGGGCCATAACCCGTAGGCAAATCCATAACCGGCGGCAGCGAGTGCCATGTCAGCAGGCATCTGGAAAGCAAAGATCGCTACCAGTATCGACAACACCAACGTAATGCTCCCGGCGACATGCCCTTTGAGCCTGAATACGGCGAGCGCCAGAAAGAAAAACACAATCGGTATGAGCGCAGCGGCGGCCGAAAGGCCAAGACTGCCCAGGGGGGTGTAGAGCTGTTGCCAGGTTTGCATATGGGTGGCCCCTAATTGTTTTTGGATAGGCCCGGTATTCCGTGTCTTACGTGCGAGGCTTCGAGCTGACGCCCAAGGTGGCAGACGTCGTGCCGATGCTGACGAACGAATCGCACAGCTCACCAGTTCAAGCCTTTCATCATTGCGAAAGGTACTTGCAGCGCAGCAGAGGTTAGCCACTCACGCTGGCATTGGATAATTGGTAATACCAATTTACAATGTCTAGTCGCTAGCGTAGAAGCCTCTCTATTGGTGTGTCAATTTGCGGTCGTGCAACTTTCGTAGGAGAACCCTTTGAAAGTAGCTTCTGATACGGCATTTCAGGGGTTATCTGGTGGGTGCCTGAGTGGCGGCAATCAGCCAGAATACGCAGGCCCGGTAACGCGATCGGGGATGTGGAGTGAGAGTGATGGGCTTTGATCAGGTGCGTCAGCGCCGTTTGTCCGACGATATTGTCGAGCAGTTGGAACGAATGATTCTTGAGGGCACGCTCAAGGCAGGTGGGCGACTGCCTGCCGAGCGGGCCCTGGCCGAGCAGTTTGGTGTTTCCCGGCCTTCTTTGCGTGAAGCCATCCAGAAATTGACCGCCAAAGGCTTGTTGATCAGCCGTCAGGGTGGCGGCAATTATGTGGTCGAGAATATCGGCTCGACCTTCAGCGACCCGCTGCTGCATTTGCTGGAGAGCAGCCCGGACGCTCAGCGCGACTTGCTGGAGTTCCGCCATACGCTTGAAGCCTCTTGTGCGTATTACGCGGCCATGCGCGCGACTGATGTAGACCGCGAGCGTCTACGTCAGGCTTTCGACACTTTGCAGGACTGTTATGGCCGTGAAGGGGAAGTCAGCCGGGCAGAAGAGGGCGCTGCTGATGCGAGCTTTCACATGGCGATCGCTGAAGCCAGCCACAACGCTATTTTGCTGCACACCATTCGCGGTCTGTTCGACCTGCTCAAGCGCAACGTGGTGATCAATATCGGCGGGATGTACAAGCAGCGCAGCGAAACCCGCGACATGCTGATCCGTCAGCATCAGGAGCTTTACACGGCAATTATCGAAGGGCGAGCGGACGACGCGCGTGATGTTTCCAGTCGTCACCTGCTGTATGTGCAGGAAGTGCTGGAAGAGGTTCGGCAGCAAGTGCAGCGCACGGCTCGGGCTGAGCGGCGTAACGGGATGTGATTTGACGCTAAACCGTGGGGGCGAATTCATTCGCGAAAGCGTGGGTACAGCCGATGAAGGTCTATCGACTGTACTGGCCTCTTCGCGAATGAATTCGCTCCTACCGGTCGAGCCAGAAGGGCAGGGGAATCAGGTGTTAA
Source organism: Pseudomonas sp. HP_14 (assembly GCF_055283875.1). NCBI lineage: Bacteria > Pseudomonadati > Pseudomonadota > Gammaproteobacteria > Pseudomonadales > Pseudomonadaceae > Pseudomonas > Pseudomonas sp. HP_14. Next base: position 197,768 of record NZ_JBTOQI010000044.1, read on the forward strand.
GTCTAATCATCCTTGCCTTTGGTCCGCACGGCCCGTTGCAGCTCGCGATCAGAATCACGTTCACGCTCGGTATGGCGCTTGTCGTATTCCTTCTTACCTTTGCCCAGAGCAATTTCGCACTTGATCAAGTGCTGCTTCCAGTAAAGGGAAAGCGCGACGCACGCATAGCCTTTTTGCTGGACCGATGAGGTCAGCTTTTCAAGCTCGCGTGCATTGAGCAGCAGTTTGCGGGTGCGTGTCGGATCAGCGATGACGTGCGTGCTGGCAGTCGTCAGTGGCGAAATATGGCTACCCATCAGCCAAGCCTCACCATCTTTGAGCAGCACGTAACTGTCGACCAGCTGTACCTTGTTGGCACGCAGACTTTTTACTTCCCAGCCAGCCAGGACCAGACCGGCCTCGAACTTGTGTTCGATGAAGTAATCGTGACGCGCTTTTTTATTTTGCGCGATGGTCCCTGTAGGGTGTTTCTTGAGCTTAGCCATAGGCGACGCATTATAGGGACTCGCTTCGATGTCGGCTACGGGGAACCGCACGCTTGAGCGCGATGATTGAATCCCGGACAATGCGCCTGGTTCTGCGCCGTATTCAGGGGTGCGAAGCGAAGGTGACTTTTATTTCATTCGAACCGATGCTGGCTTGCCAGGGTCGATGTGTTCATCACGCCGTTCACCGAGGTGAGGCGTGTTTGCAGTATCCGCAGGTTGGGTGACGGGCCTTGGCGCTCCTTGCTTTGACGTTTTTTTGATGCGCTATGTGGCGCCGTTCGGCATTCATGTTGTGTTTGCCGCTCAGCTTTGGAATTGACGCTGACATGACTACGCATATCCAACGTTCCGCTCTTTTGCCTTACCCGGCCAAGGCTCTCTATGACCTGGTCAACGATGTAGAGCGCTACTCCGAATTCTTGCCCTGGTGCTCTGAAGCTAAAGTGCTGGAGGTGGGCGAGGAGCACATGCGTGCCAGCCTGGAAATCGCTAAAGGCGGTCTGAGCCAGCATTTTGTTACGAAAAACACGCTGGTGCCGGGGCAGTCCATCGTAATGGATCTGGTTGAAGGGCCGTTCGAGCAGTTGCATGGTGTCTGGACGTTCAAGGCGCTGGGCGAGAAGGCCTGCAAGATCAGCCTCGATCTGTCGTTTGATTACGCTGGCCCTATCGTTCGTGCCACGCTTGGCCCGTTGTTCAATCAGGCTGCTAATACGTTGGTGGATGCTTTCTGCCAGCGAGCGAAAGAGTTGCATGGCTGAGGCGCTGATCACGGTCGAGGTGGTGCACGCCGGCGTGGATCGGCAGTCGCTACGTGCTGTTGATGTGCCGGTGGGGTCGACTGTTCAGCAGGCATTGCTGATTTCAGGCGTAGGCAATGAGTTTCCTGAGCTGGATCTGGTTCATTGCCCTGTGGGTATCTTTGGCAAGGCGGTCAGGCATGAGCGTGTGCTGGAACACGGGGACCGGATTGAGATCTATCGCCCGCTGCTTGCCGACCCCAAAGAGGTTCGACGCCTGCGGGCAGCCAAGGCCGCAAAGGCTCGAAAGGACAGCGAGCGTTAGGCGCGTTGTTTTTTCTTTAACCCGCAGACAGCAAAAAGCCCGGCATGCCGGGCTTTTTTTGTAGCTGCAGTATTGTTACTGCGGAGACACTTCCAGTGGTTCCTGAGTCGGAACAGGAACGGTCTCGACTTTGTCGACGTCCTTCTGGATCTGGTCCAGCAGCGACCCTGGCTTGGCAGGTTCTTCTTTAGGCTGCTGTGGCGTGACGGTAGAGCCACCGTCGTTGCCAAGGATGGCTTCATCACGGCTTACGCCTGGCATGAAGTCGCCCGACAGGCTGACCAGTTGGTCGTTGCCATTGAAGATCAGCGAGACACGCTCCTGCTGGCGTTCACCGCCACCTGGCTGCAGGCTGTACAGGTAATCCCAGCGATCGGCATGGAAAGTATCGGTCAGCAGAGGGTTGCCCATGATAAACCGTACTTGCCGTCGGGTCATTCCCGGCCTTAACTGGTCTATCATGTCCTGCGTGACGACATTGCCTTGCTGGATGTCGATTTTGTAAACCCCGGGGAATGAACAACCGGCGAGTGCGAGCAGTCCCACAAGGGTGAAACTGGTTAGCAGGAGCTTGGTGTTTTGCATCGGTGGGCGACTTCCACTATCTTGGCTGGGACAACGTAAACCCCGATCATACCTGCATTAAGAGAAGCTGCGAAGCAGCGTCTGCGAGAAAGCTGACCATGGTTGAAAATAGCGAACTACGAAAAGCCGGACTTAAAGTGACCCTGCCACGGGTCAAAATACTACAAATGCTCGATTCCGCCGAGCAGCGCCACATGAGTGCCGAGGATGTTTACAAGGCACTGATGGAAGCTAGCGAGGACGTCGGACTGGCCACGGTTTACCGTGTCCTGACCCAATTCGAAGCTGCCGGATTAGTGGTTCGCCACAATTTCGACGGTGGACATGCGGTATTCGAACTGGCTGACGGCGGCCACCACGACCATATGGTCAACGTGGAGTCCGGAGAAGTGATCGAATTCTTCGACGAAGAAATCGAAAAGCTTCAAAAGGCCATTGTCGAGCGGCACGGTTTCGATTTGGTGGATCACAATCTGGTGCTGTACGTGCGCAATAAGAAGGCGTAAGTCTTTTTGATGCATCAGCAAAGGCGACCGTAGGGTCGCCTTTGTGCGTTTTTGGATGTGAATAAGTCTTGGGGCGGGGCTGAGGGCGCGAGTCGGTAGGAGCGAATTCATTCGCGAAGACGGCATTCCTTCCGATGCAAATATGGCGGCTGTACCGGCCCATGCGCGAATGAATTCGCGCCCACGGGGATTTTGTTTGCAGGCCGTTCTTCCACGGGTTTGAGGTCGTCGTTGAGTCTGGAAGCTGTTCTGAATTATGTAGGAGCTGCCGAAGGCTGCGAATGGCGGCCATTGCTTCGCAGCCTTCGGCAGCTCCTACACTGAAAGCGGCAGCCTTCAGCTCTTAGCCGTAACGACCATCTTCTTCGCGTGGGCCAAAGACTCTTTGGTCAGGTCTATGCCGCCCAGCATCCTCGCGACTTCTTCTATACGTTCGTTCTTGCTCAGTTTTGATACAGCGGTGCGCGTGGCGTCGCTGTCCCGGACTTTGTGGACAAACAGGTGTTGATGCCCCTGTGCGGCCACTTGCGGAAGGTGAGTGACGGTCATGACCTGGCCGCGATCACCCAGACGTCGCAAGAGCTGACCAACGATTTCGGCCGTTGGTCCGCCGATCCCGACGTCCACCTCGTCGAATACCAGTGTTGGCACACGTGAGGTTTGCGCGGTGATCACCTGAATCGCCAGGCTGATCCTTGAAAGCTCACCGCCCGAAGCCACTTTCGCCAGTGCTTTTAGCGGCTGGCCCGGGTTGGCGCTAACCAGTAGTTCGACCTGTTCCAGCCCGTTGGGCAGTAATTCTTTTTCGGGATTGGCTTTGAGCTCGATGCTGAACCGCCCACCCGGCATGCCCAGGCGCTGGATTTCATGCTCAACGGCGGCTGCCAGTTCCGGTGCTGCGCGATGGCGCATGTCACTCAGTTCCCGGGCCTTTTCCTTGTAGTGACGTGCGAACGATGCCACTTCATTTTCCAGGCGCTCGATTGCCTCGTCGTTGGCATTCAGTGTTTCGATCTCGTCCAGCAGCTTCTGTTGAAGTGTCGCGACTTCAGTGGGCTGGATGCGATGCTTGCGCGCCAGGGTATAGATAGCGTCCAGGCGTTCTTCGATCTGCTGCAGACGGGCTGGATCGGCGTCGAAGTGATCAAGGAAGCGATTGAGTTCGCCAACCGCTTCTTCTACCTGAATCTGTGCACTGGACAGCAGGTTGGTGGCTTCGCTCAAGGCGGTAGGGGAGTCATTGACGCTGCCCAGTCGATGCAGGCTCGCGGTCAGTGCGTTCAGCACATTACCTGAGTCATTTTCGCTGCATTGCTCGACAACCTGACGGCAAATGCTCAGCAGGCTTTCGGCGTTGGTCAGGGTTTTCTGTTCCTGCTCAAGATGTTCCAGTTCGTTTTCGCCAAGGCTCAGGCTTTCGAGTTCTTCAAGCTGGTAACTCAGGAGCTGATGACGTGCGCGCTGCTCGTCGCCGGAGTTGGAGAGTCTGTCGAGTTCCTGGCGAGTCTGGCGCCAGCGTTGGGCGGCCAGTTGTACCTGACGAGCCAGATCGGTAGCACCAGCGTATTCATCCAGCAGACGACGGTGTGTGTCAGTCTTGAGCAGCGACTGATGCTCGTGCTGGCTGTGTATGTCTATCAGCAGCTCGCCTAGTGCTTTCAAGTCACCTTGAGGGCAGGGCGTGCCATTGATATAGGCGCGTGAGCGGCCTTCTGCGGTGATGACACGGCGCAGAATGCAGGGGCCGTCGTTGTCCAGGTCACGCTCCTGCAGCCAGGTTTGCGCTTCAGGAATGTCGCCGAGGTCGAACGTCGCCAGGATGTCCGCCTTTTCCGCACCGGGGCGCACCACGCCACTGTCGGCCCTGTCGCCAAGGGTCAGGCCGAGGGCGTCGAGCATGATTGATTTACCAGCACCGGTCTCACCGGTGATCACGCTCATGCCACGGTCCAGCTCGAGGTCGAGATGTTCAACGATGGCGTAGTTATGTACGGAAAGGTGCACCAGCATGGAGTGGCTCCCAAGCGATAAGTCTGGTTATTTATACAGTGTTTTGTTCGCGGGTGACAATGCCTTGGTTTAGCTCGATTCGTTCGGAAATGCGCTTTTTTTAGTTCATTTGGCGATTTGTTCAAGCGCGATAAGGGCTTGGCTTTGGCCGGAAAGTTTGTGAGGACTTTTGTCGATCTGCTGAAATTTGCTCTTGAAGCTGAAAATTCCGCTCCCATATAGGGGGGCAGAAGCGCGATTTGAGGTCGCGGACGTATTTGAAAGGAGAAATCTATGGCTGACGAACAGAATCTGGATGCGCAGACCCAGGACCAGGCTGCCGAAGCGGTTTCCGGTGAAGATTTGGTAACCCGCGTGCAAGTGCTCGAAGAGCAACTGGCTGCGGCGCAGGACCAGTCCCTGCGAGTGGCTGCGGATTTGCAGAACGTCCGCCGCCGTGCAGAACAGGATGTAGAAAAAGCTCACAAGTTTGCGCTTGAGAAGTTTGCGAGTGACTTGTTGCCGATCGTGGACAGCCTTGAGCGTGGTTTGGACTTGTCCAATCCGGACGATGAAAGCATTCGTCCAATGCGCGAAGGTATCGAGCTGACGCTGAAAATGTTTAGCGACACCCTCAAGCGTTACAACCTCGAAGCGATTGATCCGCATGGACAGCCATTCAATGCCGAGCATCATCAGGCGATGGCCATGCAGGAAAGCGCTGACGTTGAACCAAACAGTGTTTTGAAAGTGTTCCAGAAGGGCTACCAGCTCAATGGTCGTCTGCTGCGCCCGGCTATGGTCGTGGTCAGCAAGGCACCATCGCCTGTTCAGCCATCAATTGATGAGCAGGCTTGAAATCAGCTGTCTGGCCCCCATTTATAGGCCAAGCGTTTAAGAGCTACCGCAATTTGTAAACGCAGTTGCGGCAACCAAATTCAAAATTTCGGGAGATTCACAGATGGGCAGAATTATCGGTATTGACCTGGGGACCACCAACTCTTGCGTCTCCATTCTGGAAAACGGCAGCGTCAAGGTTCTGGAGAACGCCGAAGGCGCTCGTACCACGCCTTCGATCATTGCTTATGCCAACGACGGTGAAATCCTCGTCGGCCAGTCGGCCAAGCGCCAGGCGGTCACCAACCCGCATAACACGCTGTACGCGGTAAAGCGTCTGATCGGTCGTAAGTTCGAAGAAGAAGTCGTTCAGAAAGATATTCAGATGGTCCCTTACAAAATCGCCAAGGCTGACAATGGCGATGCGTGGGTTGAAGTCAACGGCAAGAAAATGTCGCCTCCTCAGATTTCTGCTGAAATCCTGAAGAAGATGAAGAAAACCGCTGAAGACTATCTGGGCGAAGCAGTGACCGAGGCGGTAATCACCGTTCCGGCCTACTTCAACGACAGTCAGCGTCAGGCCACCAAAGACGCCGGTCGCATTGCCGGTCTGGACGTAAAACGTATTATCAACGAACCAACCGCAGCCGCTCTGGCTTACGGTATGGACAAAGCGAAGGGCGACCACACTGTCATCGTTTATGACCTGGGTGGCGGTACTTTCGACGTTTCGGTTATCGAAATTGCTGAAGTTGATGGCGAGCACCAGTTCGAAGTGCTGGCAACCAACGGTGACACGTTCCTGGGTGGTGAAGACTTCGACATCCGTCTGATCGACTACCTCGTTGACGAATTCAAGAAAGAAAGCGGCATGAACCTTAAAGGTGACCCGCTGGCCATGCAGCGCCTGAAAGAAGCCGCTGAAAAAGCCAAGATCGAGCTGTCTTCGAGCAATTCGACCGACGTTAACCTGCCGTACATCACCGCAGACGCGACCGGTCCTAAGCACTTGAACGTCAAGATCTCCCGCGCCAAGCTGGAATCGCTGGTTGAAGACCTGGTTCAGCGCACCATCGAACCTTGCCGTATTGCTCTGAAAGACTCCGGTATCGACATCAGCGCCATCAACGACGTGATCCTGGTCGGTGGCCAGACTCGTATGCCGTTGGTACAGCAGAAAGTGACCGAGTTCTTCGGCAAAGAAGCGCGTAAAGACGTTAACCCGGACGAAGCAGTTGCCATGGGTGCTGCTATCCAGGGCGCAGTATTGGCCGGTGATGTTAAAGACGTTCTGCTGCTCGATGTTAGCCCGCTGACTCTGGGTATCGAAACCATGGGCGGCGTGATGACTGCGCTGATCGACAAGAACACCACGATTCCTACCAAGAAATCGCAAGTGTTCTCCACTGCCGACGACAACCAGAACGCCGTGACCATTCACGTGCTGCAAGGTGAGCGTAAGCAGGCTGGTCAGAACAAGTCTCTGGGCAAGTTCGACCTGGCTGAGATTCCACCAGCACCACGTGGCGTTCCACAGATCGAAGTGACCTTCGACATCGACGCCAACGGCATCCTGCACGTGGGCGCCAAAGACAAGGCAACCGGCAAGCAGCAGTCGATCGTGATCAAAGCCAACTCCGGTCTGTCGGATGAAGAAATTCAGCAAATGATCCGTGATGCTGAAGCCAACACTGAAGAAGACCGTAAGTTCGAAGAGCTGGCGACTGCTCGTAACCAGGGTGATGCGCTGGTTCACTCGACTCGCAAAATGATCTCCGACGCTGGCGACAAAGTCACCGCGGAAGAGAAGACTGCGATCGAAGCTGCACTGGTTGCTCTTGAAGCTGCAGTCAAAGGCGACGACAAGGCTGCCATCGACGCTAAAGTCGAAGAGCTGTCCAAGGTCTCCGCGCCAGTGGCTCAGAAAATGTACGCCGAGCAGGCCGAGCAACCACAAGCGGGGGCTCAGGCGGCGAAGGAAGAAACCAAGCCTGCTGACGACGTTGTCGATGCAGAGTTTGAAGAAGTAAAAGAAAACAAGTAAGCGCAGGCTCACTTGCAAGCCAGTTGACCGTTTTCGGGCGGTCGCTGGTAGGATGTCGCCGCGCGGGAGCTTGCTCCCGCGTTGGCGTGTCTGGAATAGACGAAATTTTTGCGGCCTGCGGTATCTACCGCAAGCTGCTGTGGCAAGGTCGTCATGCTCCTGCATGGTGGCTTGTTCTGCCGCTTTCCCGGTCAGCCTGGCCGGTGAAATGAAGACCAGGATCGTTGAATTGACGTGAGTTGGGTCCGGGGCCTGTATGGGGCTCAACGAGTTTGGCAAAGCTCAGGAGGGTTTTGCCGGACGTCCTCAAGAGTGCGGAAGAATTTATGGCAAAGCGTGACTATTACGAAGTTTTGGGGGTGGAGCGAGGCTCCAGCGAGGCTGATCTGAAGAAAGCTTATCGTCGTCTGGCGATGAAGCATCACCCTGATCGCAATCCTGATGACAAAGCATCGGAAGAGCTGTTCAAAGAAGCCAATGAGGCTTACGAAGTTCTGTCCGATGCGAGCAAGCGTGCGGCCTATGACCAATACGGTCACGCTGGCGTCGACCCAAGCATGGGTGGCGGCGGCTTCGGCGGCGGTGCTGGCGGTGCGAACTTCTCCGATATCTTCGGCGATGTATTCAGTGACTTCTTCGGCGGTGGCCGGGGCGGTGGCGGTGGTCGTGGTGGCGCTCAGCGCGGTAGCGATCTGCGTTACACCCTTGAGCTGAACCTCGAAGAAGCCGTGCGTGGTACCTCGGTTAATATCCGGGTCCCGACGCTGGTCAATTGCAAACCTTGCGATGGTTCGGGTGCCAAGAAAGGCTCCTCGCCGGTTACCTGCCCGACGTGCGGCGGTATTGGTCAGGTTCGCATGCAGCAAGGTTTCTTCTCGGTGCAGCAAACCTGCCCGCGCTGCCACGGTAACGGCAAGATCATTTCCGATCCTTGCGACTCGTGCCACGGCGAAGGTCGTGTCGAAGAGTACAAGACGCTCGCTGTGAAAGTGCCGCCTGGAGTGGATACCGGCGATCGCATCCGTCTCTCCGGCGAAGGCGAAGCGGGTACGCAAGGTGGGCCAACGGGCGACCTGTACGTGGTGATCAATGTGCGCGAGCACGCGATCTTCCAGCGTGACGGTAAGCATCTGTTCTGCGAAGTGCCAATCAGCTTCACCGATGCCGCACTTGGTGGTGAGCTTGAAGTGCCAACGCTGGATGGTCGCGTCAAACTGAAGATTCCTGAAGGTACCCAGACGGGCAAACAGTTCCGCTTGCGTGGCAAGGGCGTAGCGCCGGTACGTGGCGGTGGCGCAGGGGACTTGATGTGCCGTGTGGCTGTCGAGACTCCGGTCAATCTGGGTCGTCGTCAGCGTGAACTGCTCGAAGAGTTCCGCTCAACGCTTGAAGGCGATAGCTCTCACTCCCCGAAAGCCACTGGCTGGTTTGACGGTGTGAAGCGTTTCTTCGGCGATTTGTAACGGGAGCAGGACATGCGACGTATTGCAGTGATGGGCGCCGCCGGGCGCATGGGTAAAATTCTGATCGAGGCCGTTCAGCAGGCGCCTGGCGCTGGCTTGACTGCGGCTATTGATCGTCCCGACAGCACGCTGGTCGGTGCTGATGCGGGCGAGTTGGCTGCGCTGGGTCGGATCGGTGTTCCGCTGTCGGGTGATCTGGCTCGGGTGGCTGACGAATTCGATGTGTTGATCGACTTCACGCACCCTTCGGTAACGCTGAAGAACCTGGCGTTCTGCCGCAAGGCTGGCAAGGCGATGATCATCGGCACTACAGGTTTCAGTGCTGAAGAGAAGCAGCGTATCGCCGAGGCGGGTAAAGAAATTCCGATTGTTTTCGCGGCTAACTTCAGCGTCGGTCTGAATCTCTGTCTGAAGCTGCTCGACACCGCTGCTCGCGTGTTGGGCGATGATGTCGATATCGAAATCATCGAAGCGCATCACCGTCATAAGGTCGACGCGCCATCAGGTACTGCGTTGCGCCTGGGTGAAGTGGTTGCCAATGCGTTGGGTCGTGATCTGGAAAAAGTCGCTGTCTACGGCCGTGAAGGTCAGACCGGCGCACGTGATCGCGAAACCATTGGCTTCGCGACGATTCGTGCAGGTGACGTGGTGGGTGATCACACGGTCTTGTTCGCCTCCGAAGGCGAGCGCGTCGAGATCACGCACAAGGCGTCCAGCCGCATGACCTTCGCCAAAGGTGCGGTTAGAGCTGCAATGTGGCTTGAAGGCCGCGAAGCGGGTCTATATGACATGCAGGACGTGCTTGATCTGCACTGATTGACCGCTGCAAGAGAGGCGTAACCCCTGAGATAAAGGGTTTGCGCCTTTGTTTTATCCTGTCTCGGGAACTTCTGTCGCATTCCCTCGTCTTTTCGCCTCATTGGCGGTAGACCAAAAAAGCCTTTTTCTGTAAGCTACAGCTTTAGTGTGTCCACTAAAAGCGCGCAGATGATTCGATAAGAAAGCGGGGTGACGTAACTACGTCATTCCGCTTTTTTGCAACCTGCGAACGCCCTTTCAGGCTTTACTTACGGGAGGTCTTCTTGACTAAGCCAGCCATACTCGCCCTTGCTGATGGCAGCATTTTTCGCGGCGAAGCCATTGGAGCCGACGGTCAAACCGTTGGCGAGGTAGTGTTTAACACTGCCATGACCGGCTATCAGGAAATCCTTACCGATCCTTCCTATGCCCAGCAAATCGTTACTCTGACGTACCCGCACATCGGCAACACCGGTACCACTCCTGAAGACGCTGAGTCAGATCGCGTCTGGTCTGCCGGTCTGGTCATTCGTGATCTGCCACTGGTTGCCAGCAACTGGCGTAACAAGCTGTCGCTGGATGAATACCTGAAAGCCAACAACGTCGTAGCAATCGCTGGCATCGACACCCGTCGCCTGACCCGCATCCTGCGTGAGAAAGGCGCACAGAACGGCTGCATCATGGCCGGTGACAACATTTCCGAAGAAGCTGCAATTGCTGCCGCGCGTGGCTTCCCGGGTCTGAAAGGCATGGACCTGGCGAAAGTCGTCAGCGTCAAGGAAGCGTACGAGTGGCGCTCCAGCGTCTGGTCGTTGAAGACTGACAGCTGCCCGGAAATCGCCGCGTCCGAATTGCCTTACCACGTTGTAGCCTATGACTACGGCGTCAAGGTCAACATCCTGCGCATGCTGGTTGAGCGCGGTTGCCGCGTGACCGTGGTCCCTGCGCAAACGCCTGCCAGCGAAGTACTCGCGTACAAGCCTGACGGTGTATTTCTGTCCAACGGCCCTGGCGACCCGGAGCCGTGCGATTACGCCATCAAGGCGATCAAGGAAGTGCTGGAAACCGACATTCCGGTATTCGGTATTTGCCTGGGTCACCAACTGCTGGCGCTGGCTTCCGGTGCCAAGACAGTGAAGATGGGCCATGGCCACCACGGTGCCAACCACCCGGTACAGGATCTGAAAACCGGCGTTGTGATGATCACCAGCCAGAACCACGGTTTTGCGGTGGATGAATCAACACTGCCGGCCAATGTTCAGGCGATCCACAAGTCGCTGTTCGACGGCAGCCTGCAGGGCATCGAGCGTACCGACAAGGACGCGTTCAGCTTCCAGGGTCACCCTGAAGCAAGCCCGGGCCCGACTGACGTGGCTCCGCTGTTTGATCGCTTTATCGAAACCATGGCCAAGCGACGCTGAACGGTTGCCTTGAGAATGTAACGCGCAGCGCTGGGCTGGACCTGGATGAACGTCCGGCGAAGACCGCCCAGCCGCTGCAAAGAAGTTCAAGACGGCTTGCCGACTGACCTACGGATTTGAGTGACAAACCCATGCCAAAACGTACAGACATTAAAAGCATCCTGATTCTCGGCGCCGGTCCTATCGTGATCGGTCAGGCCTGTGAATTCGACTACTCCGGCGCTCAGGCCTGTAAAGCCCTGCGCGAAGAGGGTTACCGCGTCATCCTGGTGAACTCCAACCCAGCGACCATCATGACCGACCCGGCAATGGCCGACGCGACCTACATCGAGCCGATCAAATGGCAGACCGTTGCCAAGATCATCGAGAAAGAGCGTCCAGACGCCGTGCTGCCAACCATGGGAGGTCAAACCGCTCTGAACTGCGCACTGGATCTGGAGCGCGAAGGCGTTCTGGCCAAGTTCGGCGTTGAGATGATCGGTGCAAACGCCGACACCATCGACAAGGCTGAAGACCGTTCGCGTTTCGACAAAGCCATGAAATCCATCGGTCTGGACTGCCCACGCTCGGGTATTGCCCACACCATGGAAGAGTCCTACGCGGTTCTGGAAAAGCTCGGCTTCCCGTGCATCATCCGTCCATCATTCACCATGGGCGGCACCGGTGGCGGTATCGCGTACAACCGTGAAGAGTTCGAAGAAATCTGCACCCGCGGTCTGGACCTGTCTCCGACCAAGGAACTGCTGATCGACGAATCGCTGATCGGCTGGAAAGAATATGAGATGGAAGTTGTCCGCGACAAAAAGGACAACTGCATCATCGTCTGCTCCATCGAAAACTTCGACCCGATGGGCGTCCATACCGGCGACTCGATCACTGTTGCGCCAGCGCAAACGCTGACCGACAAGGAATACCAGATCATGCGTAACGCCTCTTTGGCGGTACTGCGTGAAATCGGTGTGGAAACCGGTGGTTCCAACGTTCAGTTCGGCATCTGCCCGAACACTGGTCGTATGGTCGTGATCGAGATGAACCCGCGTGTATCGCGTTCCTCGGCACTGGCTTCGAAAGCGACCGGTTTCCCGATCGCTCGCGTAGCCGCCAAACTGGCTATCGGTTACACCCTCGATGAGCTGCAAAACGAAATCACCGGCGGCAAGACCCCGGCGTCTTTCGAGCCTTCGATCGACTACGTCGTGACCAAGCTGCCACGCTTTGCCTTCGAGAAATTCTCCAAGGCTGACGCTCGCCTGACCACGCAAATGAAGTCGGTCGGTGAAGTCATGGCAATCGGCCGGACCTTCCAGGAATCCCTGCAGAAAGCTTTGCGCGGTCTGGAAGTGGGTGTGTGTGGTCTCGATCCGAAGCTGGACCTGAGCAACCCGGAAAGCATGAGCACCCTCAAGCGGGAGCTGACCGTGCCGGGTGCCGAGCGTATCTGGTACGTGGCTGATGCGTTCCGCGCCGGCATGACGGTCGAAGAAATCTTCGCCATGAACATGATCGATCCGTGGTTCCTGGTACAGATCGAAGATCTGATCAAGGAAGAAGAGAAGGTCAAGACTCTGGGGCTGTCGGCTATCGATCACAGCCTGATGTTCCGCCTCAAGCGTAAAGGCTTCTCCGATGCACGTCTGGCCAAGCTGCTGGGCGTTACCGAGAAGAACCTGCGCACTCATCGCCACAAGCTGGAAGTGTTCCCGGTCTACAAGCGTGTTGACACGTGTGCCGCCGAGTTCGCTACTGACACCGCTTACCTGTACTCGACGTACGAAGAAGAGTGCGAAGCTGCACCGACAGGTCGTGACAAGATCATGATCCTGGGTGGCGGTCCTAACCGTATTGGCCAAGGCATCGAGTTCGACTACTGCTGTGTACATGCGGCTCTCGCCCTGCGCGAAGACGGGTACGAGACCATCATGGTCAACTGCAACCCGGAAACCGTATCCACCGACTACGACACCTCTGATCGCCTGTACTTCGAGCCGGTAACTCTGGAAGACGTACTGGAGATCGTCCGTGTCGAGAAGCCTAAGGGCGTTATCGTTCAGTACGGTGGTCAGACGCCTCTGAAACTGGCTCGCGCTCTTGAAGCGGCCGGTGTGCCAATCATCGGCACCAGCCCTGATGCTATCGACCGTGCAGAAGACCGTGAGCGCTTCCAGCAAATGGTTGAGCGCCTGAACCTGCGTCAGCCGCCTAACGCCACTGTGCGCAGCGAAGACGAAGCGATTCGCGCTGCTGCAAAAATCGGTTATCCGCTGGTTGTGCGTCCGTCCTACGTGTTGGGCGGCCGTGCGATGGAAATCGTTTATCAGGAAGACGAGCTCAAGCGCTACCTGCGCGAAGCTGTTCAAGTGTCCAATGACAGCCCGGTGCTGCTGGACCACTTCCTGAACTGCGCCATTGAAATGGACGTCGATGCCGTTTGTGACGGTACTGACGTGGTGATCGGCGCGATCATGCAGCACATTGAACAGGCTGGCGTTCACTCCGGTGACTCCGCATGTTCGCTGCCTCCGTACTCGCTCCCGGCTCATATCCAGGACGAAATGCGCGAGCAGGTGAAGAAGATGGCGCTGGAGCTGGGTGTGGTCGGTCTGATGAACGTGCAGTTGGCGTTGCAGGGTGAAGACATCTACGTGATCGAAGTGAACCCGCGTGCCTCGCGTACCGTGCCGTTCGTTTCCAAGTGCATCGGTGTTTCCCTGGCGATGATCGCTGCGCGCGTCATGGCCGGTAAAACCCTGAAAGAGCTGAACTTCACCAAAGAAATCATCCCGAATTTCTACAGCGTGAAAGAGGCGGTGTTCCCGTTCGCCAAATTCCCTGGCGTAGACCCGATCCTTGGCCCAGAGATGAAGTCGACCGGCGAAGTCATGGGTGTGGGTGATACGTTCGGTGAGGCATTCGCCAAGGCTCAGATGGGCGCCAGCGAAGTACTGCCGACCGGTGGCACTGCGTTCATTAGCGTGCGTGACGACGACAAGCCTTTGGTGGCTGGCGTTGCTCGTGACCTGATCAACCTCGGTTTCGAAATCGTTGCCACTGCCGGTACTGCCAAGTTGATTGAAGAGGCGGGCCTGAAGGTTCGTCGTGTCAACAAAGTGACCGAAGGCCGTCCGCACGTTGTCGACATGATCAAGAATGACGAAGTCACGCTGATCATCAACACCACCGAGGGGCGTCAGTCGATCGCTGATTCCTACTCTATTCGTCGTAATGCCTTGCAGCACAAAATCTACTGCACCACGACCATTGCTGCGGGCGAGGCCATCTGCGAAGCGCTGAAATTCGGTCCGGAAAAGACCGTGCGTCGCTTGCAGGATCTACATGCAGGATTGAAGGCATGATCAAATACCCAATGACAGTTCAGGGCGCTCGCGCCCTGGAAGAAGAGTTGACCCACCTGACCAAGGTGGTTCGCCCGAAGCTCAGCCAGGACATCGGTACTGCGCGTGAGTTGGGTGACCTGAAGGAAAACGCTGAGTACCACGCTGCCCGCGAGCAGCAAGGTATGGTTGAGGCGCGTATCCGTGATATCGAAGGCCGCATGCAGAATGCTGTGGTCATCGATGTCACCACGATCCCGCATACCGGCAAAGTGATTTTCGGCACCACAGTGGAAATCGCCAACGTCGAGACTGACGAATCTGTGAAATACCAGATCGTCGGTGAGGACGAGGCAGACATCAAACAGGGCAAGATTTCGGTCGGCTCACCCATTGCACGCGCCTTGATTGCCAAGGAAGAGGGTGATGTGGTGGTGGTCAAAACGCCAAGCGGCGTGATCGAGTACGAGATTGTTGAAGTCAGTCACATTTGAACAACGTCGCCCGTTTTCGACGGGCGCATTGACCTGGCAGCTTGCCCAGACTTTTTGGGTGGGCGGCTTGGTCTTGTTGCATCTGGCGATGCTCGCAGTACTTGATCAGACCGGCCTTGCGCCGTTATTGATCAGTGAGCTCACCAGTTTTTCCGGCGCGTTACTGGTAGGGATTGCAGTGTTATGTGCGACCCTGCAGTTGGCAGTTTTGGTGAGTTTCAAGCGGTCGGCAGGTATCTGGCGTGATTTGCGCGGACAATTGCTGATCATTGCGATTCTGTCGGCGGGCGGCTACTTCGCCTTGCGGCTGTGGTTGCCGGATGCGATTAGCTGGCAGTTGCTGAGCTACACGATTTTGGGAATGTCCGGCCTGCTGCTGGTTTTACAGCCTGTGCCGGAGAGTAGCGCCAGGGCACGCTGATGCGGCCCTGGGCTGGTGATATCAAACTGCGCGGTGGACGTTGGAAAGCTGCTTGTTTACCTTTGGGTTCTTGCGGTAGATCAACGCCATTTTGCCGATGACCTGCACAAGATCCGCAGATCCGGCCTTGCACAGTTCGGCAATGGCTTGAAGGCGGCTTTCGCGGTCCAGGATGTTGAGTTTGATCTTGATCAGCTCGTGATCGCTCAGTGCGCGCTCCAGTTCGGCGAGCACACCTTCGGTC
This sequence comes from Pseudomonas sp. HP_14, assembly GCF_055283875.1. Taxonomy (NCBI): domain Bacteria; kingdom Pseudomonadati; phylum Pseudomonadota; class Gammaproteobacteria; order Pseudomonadales; family Pseudomonadaceae; genus Pseudomonas; species Pseudomonas sp. HP_14. The sequence goes on from NZ_JBTOQI010000044.1 coordinate 213,455, forward strand.
AAACCATTGTCAGCCACGATCAATACCGGTTTCAGGTGGTGGCCAATGGATTTGTACTGTTTCTTCTGCTCTTGAGTGAGCGGCATAATCTGACCTCTGCGTCTGATCTTGTAAAAAGCGGCGGCCAGTTTACCCGAGCGAGTCCGGGACCGCCCACTTAATCACGACTCGATTATTTTTGAGGTGCCCCGTGGCCCGTTCCAAGACAAGCCATAACTGGCTCAAAGAACACTTCGACGACAAATACGTCAAAATGGCGCAAAAGGACGGCTACCGTTCACGCGCCAGCTACAAGCTGCTCGAGATTCAGGAAAAGGACAAAATCATTCGTCCTGGCATGACCGTCATTGACCTCGGCGCTGCGCCCGGAGGCTGGTCGCAAGTGACCAGTCGTCTGATTGGGGGTCAAGGTCGGCTGATTGCGTCTGACATACTGGAAATGGACAGCATCCCTGATGTCACCTTTATTCAAGGGGATTTCACCGAGGACGCGGTCCTTGCACAAATTCTGGAGGCTGTCGGTAATACACAGGTAGACCTTGTGATTTCCGATATGGCCCCCAATATGAGTGGACTGAGTGCTGTCGACATGCCGCGCGCAATGTTTCTTTGCGAGTTGGCACTCGATCTTGCTGGACGGGTTTTGCGCCCAGGTGGTGATTTTCTGATCAAGGTTTTCCAGGGTGAAGGCTTTGATGTGTACCACAAGGACATTCGCAAGCTGTTTGACAAGGTCCAGATGCGCAAGCCGTTGTCATCGCGTGATCGCTCCCGCGAGCAGTATTTGTTGGGGCGTGGTTTCCGCGGTATTGAAGGTTCGGCGAGCGATGAGCGCCTTTGAGGTGCAGCGATAGTTTTTTTTAAATGGCCTTGTCGATGCAGCATCACCGAGCATCGTGTAGTCAAAGTTTCACAAAGGGTTACAGACGGCGCCTGCCACATCTGTAGGTTCTGTAGTAAGTTAGGCCGGTGAATATCATGCGAGGCACGCTCTGCGTGGAGCTTGCTTCAGAGGGTAGCTAATTGAACGATATGGCAAAGAATTTGATCCTGTGGTTGATCATCGCAGCTGTCCTGGTGACGGTGATGAACAACTTCTCCAGCCCTAACGAGCCGCAGACCCTCAACTATTCCGAGTTCATCCAGCAAGTGAAGGATGGCAAGGTCGAGAAAGTTGCTGTGGATGGCTACGTCATCACGGGCAAGCGCAGTGATGGCGACACCTTCAAGACCATTCGTCCGGCGATTCAGGACAATGGTTTGATTGGTGATCTGGTCAACAACAACGTGGTTGTTGAAGGCAAACAGCCTGAACAGCAGAGCATCTGGACCCAGTTGCTGGTAGCCAGCTTCCCGATTCTGGTGATCATCGCTGTCTTCATGTTCTTCATGCGCCAGATGCAAGGTGGTGCGGGAGGCAAGGGCGGGCCGATGAGTTTCGGCAAGAGCAAGGCGCGCCTTCTCTCTGAAGATCAGGTAAAGACCACGCTGGCTGACGTTGCGGGTTGCGACGAAGCCAAGGAAGAAGTGGGCGAGCTGGTTGAGTTCCTCCGCGATCCGGGCAAATTCCAGCGTCTGGGCGGTCGTATTCCTCGCGGCGTGCTGATGGTTGGCCCGCCGGGTACCGGTAAAACCTTGCTGGCGAAAGCCATTGCGGGTGAAGCGAAAGTACCATTTTTCACAATTTCCGGTTCTGACTTCGTGGAAATGTTCGTGGGTGTTGGCGCAAGCCGCGTTCGCGACATGTTCGAACAAGCCAAGAAACATGCTCCCTGCATTATCTTCATCGACGAAATCGACGCTGTAGGTCGCCATCGTGGTGCAGGCATGGGCGGTGGTCACGACGAGCGTGAGCAGACTCTCAACCAGTTGCTGGTAGAGATGGATGGTTTCGAAATGAATGACGGCATCATCGTCATCGCTGCGACCAACCGTCCTGACGTACTCGACCCCGCGCTGCTGCGTCCAGGCCGCTTTGACCGTCAGGTTGTAGTGGGTCTGCCGGATATTCGCGGTCGTGAGCAGATTCTCAAGGTTCACATGCGTAAAGTGCCGATGGGCGACGACGTCAACGCGGGTGTTATCGCGCGTGGTACGCCTGGCTTCTCCGGTGCTGACCTTGCCAACCTGGTCAACGAGGCATCGCTGTTCGCTGCCCGTACCGGTAAGCGCATCGTCGAGATGAAAGAGTTTGAACTCGCCAAAGACAAAATCATGATGGGCGCTGAGCGCAAATCCATGGTCATGTCCGAGAAAGAGAAGCGTAATACGGCTTATCACGAAGCGGGTCACGCAATCGTGGGTCGTGTGGTGCCAGAGCATGATCCGGTTTACAAAGTGTCGATCATCCCTCGCGGTCGTGCGCTGGGTGTCACTATGTTCCTCCCTGAGGAAGATCGTTACAGCCTGTCCAAGCGTGCCCTGATCAGTCAGATCTGCTCGTTGTATGGCGGTCGGATTGCTGAAGAGATGACCCTGGGTTTTGACGGTGTTACCACTGGCGCTTCCAACGACATCATGCGAGCCAGTCAGATTGCCCGGAACATGGTTACCAAGTGGGGTCTGTCCGAGAAACTGGGTCCTCTGCTGTACGGTGAAGACGAAGACCAGGGCTACCTGGGTCGTGGCGGCGGTGGCACCAGCAGTGGTTTGTCGGCTGACACCTCGCGTTTGATCGACTCTGAAGTGCGCAGCATCATCGATCAGTGCTATGGCACCGCCAAACAGATCCTCACCGACAATCGTGAGAAGCTCGACGCGATGGCAGATGCGTTGATGAAGTACGAAACGATTGATGCTGAGCAGATCGACGATATTATGGCTGGCCGTACTCCGCGTGAGCCGCGCGATTGGGAAGGTGGTTCGGGTACTCCAGGTACACCGGTGACACCTCCGGACGTTCGTCCGGAAGCCCCGATCGGTGGCCCTGCTGCTGAACACTAAGGCCTGACATGAACGCTGTGCTGTACCCAACCCGGTTGCCTTGCGGCAACCGGGTTCTTGATTTGTCCCGTACGCATGTTATGGGCATCCTCAACGCAACTCCCGATTCCTTCTCTGATGGTGGTCGCTACACCCATCTCGATGCTGCGTTGAAACACGCACAGGCGATGGTTGCTGCGGGGGCTACGCTGATTGATGTCGGGGGCGAATCAACTCGCCCTGGCGCGCGTGCCGTCTCGCCCACTGAAGAGCTTGAGCGTGTTGCGCCTGTCGTAGAAGCCTTGAGTCGTGAGCTGGATGTGATCATTTCGGTGGACACGTCAACGCCTGCGGTTATTCGCGAAACAGCGCGTCTCGGCGCCGGACTGATCAACGATGTTCGTTCGTTGCGTCGTGATGGTGCGCTGGATGCGGCTGCCGCTACGGGGTTGCCGGTGTGCTTGATGCACATGCGCGGCGAGCCGGGTGACATGCAGGATGATCCGCAGTATGGCGATCTGGTCGCAGAGGTCAGCGGGTTCTTGCGCGAGCGAATGGACCAGTGCGCAGTTGCCGGCATTCCCGAAGAGCGCATTATTCTTGATCCGGGTTTTGGCTTCGCCAAGAGCCTCGATCACAATCTGAGCTTGTTCAAGCATATGCAGGAGCTGCATATGCTGGGGCGTCCGCTATTGGTTGGCGTCTCGCGCAAGAGCATGATTGGCGGTGCGCTGGGTCGCCCGGTGGGTGAGCGCCTTTATGGTGGTCTTGCCCTTGCCGCGCTGGCGATGACCAAGGGCGCAAGAATTCTACGTGTGCATGATGTGGCCGAAACGGTTGATGTCGTGCGGATGATTGCCGCAGTTGAAGCGGCGCAATAAGAATATTGGAGCATCCATGATTACCAAGAAATACTTCGGAACCGACGGCATTCGTGGTCGAGTGGGGCAGTTCCCTATCACTCCAGAATTCATGCTGAAGCTCGGTTGGGCAGCAGGCATGGCGTTTCGTCGTCTTGGCGCCTGCCGCATTCTGGTCGGCAAGGACACGCGTATTTCAGGTTACATGTTCGAGTCTGCGCTTGAGGCGGGTCTCTCTGCTGCGGGCGCTGACGTCATGCTGCTCGGACCAATGCCTACGCCTGCAATTGCTTATCTGACCCGTACTTTCCATGCAGAAGCCGGGATCGTGATCAGCGCGTCGCACAATCCGCACTACGACAACGGCATCAAGTTCTTTTCCGGCCAGGGCACGAAACTGCCTGACGAAATCGAACTGATGATCGAAGAGCTGCTCGATGCGCCAATGACGGTCGTCGAATCTGAAAAGCTCGGCAAGGTTTCGCGTATCAACGACGCTGCGGGCCGCTATATCGAGTTCTGCAAAAGTAGTGTGCCAACCAGTACCGACTTTGCCGGCCTCAAGCTTGTGATCGACTGTGCTCATGGTGCGACCTATAAAGTCGCCCCGAATGTATTTCGTGAGCTGGGCGCGCACGTCACGGTGTTGTCCGCGCAGCCTGACGGCCTGAACATCAACGAAAATTGCGGCTCCACTCATATGGGTGCACTGCAGGCGGCGGTACTGGCTGAACACGCAGACCTGGGTATCGGTTTTGATGGTGATGGCGATCGCGTGTTGATGGTGGATCACACCGGCGCTGTCGTTGATGGCGATGAGCTGCTGTTTATCATCGCTCGTGATCTTCACGCGCGTGGTCGTCTGCAGGGCGGCGTTGTGGGTACCCTGATGAGCAACCTCGGCCTGGAGCTGGCGTTGGCTGATCTGGATATTCCGTTCGTGCGTGCCAACGTAGGTGACCGTTATGTGATCGCCGAACTGCTGGAACGTAACTGGCAGGTTGGTGGTGAAAACTCGGGGCACGTGGTTTGCTTCCAGCATACGACCACCGGCGATGCAATTATTGCTGCGCTACAGGTGCTGCTGGCTCTGCGTCGTAATGGCGAGAGCCTTGCGCAGGCGCGTCAGGCGCTTCGCAAGTGTCCACAAGTGCTGGTTAACGTTCGGTTTTCGGGTGGTGTTGACCCGGTTTCGCACCCTGCAGTCAAAGAGGCGTGTGACCGTGTTACCGCCGCTATGGAAGGGCGTGGTCGCGTGTTGTTGCGCAAGTCCGGGACCGAACCGCTGGTGCGTGTCATGGTTGAAGGTGAGGACGAAGTGCAGGTTCGCGGTTATGCCGATGAGCTGGCAAAACTGGTTGCTGAAGTTTGCGCCTGATTTCGGCTTGCCAGTGTTGAAACTGTTGGGTAACATCTGCGCCCACTTTGACCGACGAGGTACAGCATGCGTCGCCCTATGGTAGCTGGTAACTGGAAGATGCACGGTACCCGCGCCAGCGTCGCTGAGCTGATCGAGGGCCTTGCTGAGCAGGTCCTCCCTGGCGGTGTTGATGTGGCGGTATTTCCGTCGAGCCTGCACATAAGCCTGGTGATCGAAGGTTTGCAGGGTAAATCGATTTCCGTGGGTGCGCAGAATTGCGCCCATGAAGCAGGACAGGGTGCTTTGACCGGGGAAGTGTCTCCGAGTCAATTGGCTGATGCGGGTTGCAAGCTGGTACTTGTTGGGCATTCGGAGCGTCGCCAGATTATGGGCGAAAGCGATGATGTTCTTATTCGCAAGTTCGCTGCAGCTCAGGCAAGCGGCCTGACGCCGGTGCTGTGCATTGGCGAAACCCTTGAAGAGCGTGAAGCTGGCAAAACGCTTGAGGTTGTCGGGCAACAACTTGACAGCATCATCGCGGCGCTGGGTATCAAGGCTCTCGTAAATGCAGTAATCGCTTACGAGCCAGTCTGGGCCATTGGCACCGGGCTGACCGCTTCGCCTCAACAGGCGCAGGACGTGCACGCAGCCATTCGTGCGCAGTTGGCGAAAGAGAATGCTGAGGTCGCACAAGGCGTGCGACTTCTTTATGGCGGCAGCGTGAAGGCGGCCAATGCGGCCGAACTGTTCGGCATGCCGGATATCGATGGGGGGCTCATTGGTGGTGCCTCCCTGAATGCAGCTGAGTTCGGTGCGATTATTCGCGCCGCGGGAAACTGAAAAAATGCTGGAAACAGTCGTAGTCGTTTTTCATCTGTTGGCCGCTCTGGGCGTTGTTGTCCTGGTTTTGCTGCAGCAGGGTAAAGGTGCGGACGCTGGTGCGTCTTTCGGAGCAGGTGCATCAAATACTGTGTTCGGAAGCCAAGGTTCCTCTACCTTTCTTAGTAAGTTTACTGGTATACTCGCCGCAGCTTTTTTCATAACCAGCTTGGGGTTAGGTTACTTTGCTAAAGAGAAAGCTCATGAGCTGACTCAAGTAGGTTTGCCAGATCCAGCGGTAATGGAAGTGAAGCAAAAGCCGGCAGCAGATGATGTTCCGGTGCTCGAAGGGCAAAAGCCAGCTGTTGTTCCAGCTGACGTACCTCAAGCTCCAGAGCAGAAGTAAGGTTTCAACGGCAGTGAAGTTTGAGGCTGCAAAAGATGTATTGCCGAGGTGGTGGAATTGGTAGACACGCAACCTTGAGGTGGTTGTGCCCATAGGGTGTAGGGGTTCGAGTCCCCTTCTCGGTACCAATTATCAGGAGAGCCCGCTGTTGCGGGCTTTCTTGTAGGTGGAAGGTTACATTGACCCTGCAAGGGATCGGTCGTATACTTCCGCCCCAGCTTTGTCGCGGGGTGGAGCAGTCTGGTAGCTCGTCGGGCTCATAACCCGAAGGTCGTCGGTTCAAATCCGGCCCCCGCAACCAGTTTAAGGAGCCCCTTTTAAGGGGCTTTTTGTTAGCTGGACACTTTCAACGCCGCTGTTCGACGGCGTTTCAAGGATGGGCGTTTCGCCCATTTTTTTATTTTGCATAGCATGCACATACATGCACGAGGGGGTTCAGGTGTCGAGCAAGCTAGAAGAGTTGCAGGCCTTGCTGGCCCCGGTGGTCGTGGCCCTGGGCTATGAATGCTGGGGTATTGAGTTTTCGGCTCAAGGTCGCCACTCAATGTTGCGCGTTTATATTGATAAGGAAGGCGGCGTGCTGGTGGACGATTGTGCCATCGTGAGCCGTCAAATCAGCGGTGTTCTGGATGTTGAAGATCCGATTTCCGTTGAATACACCCTTGAAGTTTCCTCGCCTGGCATGGAACGCCCACTGTTCACTATCGAGCAGTTTGCACAATTTGCCGGTGCACAAGTGAAGATCAAGCTGCGTTCGCCTTTCGAGGGGCGACGCAACTTTCAGGGCCTTCTGCGTGGTGTAGAAGAGCAGGACGTTGTGGTGCAGGTAGAAGACCATGAGTTCCTGTTGCCGATCGATATGATCGACAAGGCCAACATTATTCCCACGTTTGACTGATACGTGCCAAATACTGCGGATCCCGCGGATCCAATGGCTTGCGAAAGGCGAGGCGTACGATGAGCAAAGAAGTACTGCTGGTTGTTGAGTCGGTGTCCAATGAAAAGGGCGTCCCGGCAGGTGTTATTTTTGAAGCGCTGGAACTGGCTCTGGCCACAGCGACAAAAAAACGCTTTGAAGATGAAGTTGAGCTGCGTGTAGAGATCAACCGTCAGACGGGTAACTACGAGACGTTCCGCCGCTGGACAGTGGTCGAAGACGAAGACCTTGACGATCCAGCATACGAGCTGGCCGTCGATCAGGCTCAAGAGAAAAGGCCAGGCGCTGTAGCCGGCGACCTGATCGAAGAAAAAATCGAATCCATCGAGTTCGGCCGCATCGCTGCGCAGACTGCCAAGCAAGTCATTGTGCAGAAGGTTCGCGAAGCTGAGCGTGCCCAAGTGGTTGACGCCTATCGTGAACGATTGGGCGAAATCATTTCCGGTACTGTTAAAAAGGTCACGCGTGACAACGTCATCGTTGATCTGGGTAACAACGCTGAAGCGCTGTTGGCTCGTGAAGACATTATTTCCCGCGAAACCTTCCGCGTAGGTGTCCGTCTGCGGGCTCTGCTGAAGGAAATTCGTACAGAAAACCGTGGTCCGCAGTTGATCCTGTCGCGTACAGCGCCAGAGATGCTGATTGAGCTTTTCCGCATTGAAGTGCCGGAAATCGCTGAAGGTCTGATCGAGGTGATGGCTGCCTCTCGTGACCCGGGTTCGCGTGCAAAAATCGCTGTTCGCTCCAAGGACAAACGAATCGATCCGCAAGGCGCCTGTATCGGCATGCGTGGTTCGCGAGTTCAGGCTGTTTCGGGCGAACTGGGTGGCGAGCGAGTGGATATCGTCCTGTGGGATGACAATCCGGCTCAGTTCGTCATCAACGCGATGTCCCCGGCTGAAGTGGCGGCAATCATCGTTGATGAAGACGCCCATGCAATGGACATTGCGGTCGGTGCCGACAACCTGGCTCAGGCCATCGGCCGCGGCGGTCAGAACGTGCGTCTTGCCAGCCAGTTGACTGGCTGGACCCTGAACGTAATGACCGAATCCGACATCCAGGCCAAGCAGCAAGCAGAAACCGGCGACATCCTGCGCAACTTCATCGACGAGCTGGAAGTCGACGAAGACCTGGCGCAAGTGCTGGTAGATGAAGGCTTCACCAGCCTGGAAGAGATTGCCTACGTACCGGTGGAGGAGATGCTCAACATCGACGGCTTTGACGAGGAAACCGTCAACGAGCTTCGTGCTCGGGCCAAGGATCGTTTGTTGACCAAAGCCATCGCTACAGAGGAAAAGCTGGCAGACGCCCATCCGGCCGAAGACCTGCTCTCGCTTGAGGGTATGGACAAGGATTTGGCGATGGAACTGGCGGTGCGCGGCGTAATTACCCGCGAAGACCTGGCCGAGCAGTCTATTGACGATCTGCTCGACATCGACGGCATTGATGATATTCGTGCCGGCAAGTTGATCATGGCCGCCCGAGCCCACTGGTTCGAGTAATTAGGCGCGGCCTGAGGAGAGAAGTGCATGACGCAAGTCACGGTGAAACAACTGGCCGATGAGGTCAAAACACCGGTAGAGCGCCTGTTGCAGCAGATGCGTGAGGCAGGTCTGCCGCACACCGCCGCCGAAGAACATGTGACTGACAGTGAGAAGCAATCGTTGCTGACTCACTTGAAGAGCAGCCACAAGGCGAAAGTGGAAGAACCACGCAAGATCACGCTGCAGCGTAAAACCACCAGCACCCTGCGTGTTGCTGGCAGCAAAAGCATCAGCGTTGAAGTACGCAAGAAGAAAGTGTTCGTGCAGCGCAGCCCGGAAGAAATCGAGGCCGAGCGCAAGCGCGAGCTTGATGAACGTCGCGCCGTAGAAAATGCTGCCCGTCAAAAGGCTGAAGAAGAAGCCAAGCGCCGCGCCGAAGAAGAAGCGCGTAATCAGCCTTCAGCTCCTGCCGCCGTTGCTACTGAAGCAGCAGCGCCAGCTCCGGCTGCCGAACCTGTTCAGGAAGCACCTGTTGCTGCTCCTGCTCCGGCTCCGGTTGCTGAAGTTCGCAAGCGTGACGAACAGCGTCGTCCGGACAAGCCGCGCAGCGATGATCGCAATGCTCGTGGTGGTGACGGTGATCGCAAGAACGCCCCGCATCGCGCCTCTGTTAAAGAGAAAGCTCCAGCGCCACGCGTTGCCCCGCGCACTACTGACGAAGAAAGCGATGGCTTCCGTCGTGGTGGTCGTGGCAAGGCCAAGCTGAAGAAGCGTAATGCTCACGGTTTCCAGAGCCCTACCGGCCCTGTGGTTCGTGACGTGAAAATCGGTGAGACCATCACTGTCGGCGACCTGGCACAACAAATGTCGGTCAAGGCAGCTGAGATCATCAAGTTCATGTTCAAGCTGGGTACTCCAGCCACCATCAACCAGGTTCTGGATCAGGAAACTGCTCAACTGGTTGCTGAGGAGCTGGGCCACAAAGTGACCTTGGTCAGCGATACAGCCCTGGAAGATTCCCTGGCAGAATCGTTGAAGTTCGAAGGTGAAACGTTCTCCCGTGCTCCTGTTGTGACCGTAATGGGTCACGTTGACCACGGTAAGACTTCCCTTCTCGACTACATTCGTCGTGCCAAGGTTGCTGCTGGCGAAGCCGGTGGTATCACCCAGCACATTGGTGCATACCACGTTGAAACCGAACGCGGCATGGTCACCTTCCTCGACACCCCGGGTCACGCCGCGTTTACCGCAATGCGTGCTCGTGGTGCCAAGGCCACTGACATCGTGATCCTCGTTGTTGCTGCTGACGACGGCGTGATGCCACAGACCATCGAAGCCGTGCAACACGCCAAGGCTGCCGGTGTTCCGCTGGTCGTTGCAGTGAACAAGATCGACAAGCCGGGCGCTGACCTGGACCGCATCCGCAGTGAACTGTCGGTTCACGGCGTGACGTCCGAAGAGTGGGGCGGTGAAACGCCGTTCGTTTCGGTCTCCGCGAAGATGGGTACCGGTGTTGATGACCTGCTCGAAGCAGTTCTGCTGCAGGCTGAAGTCCTGGAACTGACTGCAACACCTTCGGCTCCTGGCCGTGGTGTTGTTGTTGAGTCGCGTCTCGACAAGGGCCGTGGTCCGGTCGCAACTGTTCTGGTTCAGGACGGTACGCTGCGTCAGGGCGACATGGTGCTGGTTGGTTCGAACTATGGCCGCGTTCGCGCCATGCTCGACGAGAACGGCAAGCCAATCAAGGAAGCAGGTCCAGCCATTCCGGTCGAAATTCTCGGCCTGGACGGTACGCCGGACGCTGGTGACGAGATGAGCGTTGTTGCTGACGAGAAGAAAGCCCGTGAAGTGGCTCTGTTCCGTCAAGGCAAGTTCCGCGAAGTCAAACTGGCCCGTGCTCACGCTGGCAAGCTGGAGAACATCTTCGAGAACATGGGGCAGGAAGAGAAGAAGACGCTTAATATCGTCCTCAAATCCGACGTCCGTGGTTCCCTGGAAGCTCTGCAGGGCGCATTGAACGGCCTGGGTAACGACGAAGTGCAAGTGCGCGTTGTCGGCGGCGGTGTCGGTGGTATCACCGAGAGCGATGCTAACCTGGCGCTGGCTTCCAACGCTGTACTGTTCGGCTTCAACGTGCGTGCTGATGCTGGCGCTCGCAAGATCGTCGAGCAGGAAGGTCTGGATATGCGTTACTACAACGTAATCTACGACATCATCGAAGACGTCAAGAAAGCCCTTACCGGTATGCTTGGCAGCGATGTTCGGGAAAATATCCTGGGTATTGCTGAAGTCCGCGACGTGTTCCGTTCGCCGAAGTTTGGCGCGATCGCTGGTTGCATGGTTATCGAAGGCGTTGTCTTCCGTAACCGTCCGATTCGTGTACTGCGTGAAGACATCGTTATCTTCGAAGGCGAGCTGGAATCCCTGCGTCGCTTCAAGGATGACGCTTCCGAAGTTCGTGCCGGCATGGAATGTGGTATTGGCGTCAAGAGCTACAACGACGTCAAAGTCGGTGACAAGATCGAAGTCTTCGAGAAGGTCCAAGTGGCTCGCAGCCTCTAAGTCGCGAGCTATAGGAGCCATGGCAGGTCTTCGCATGCAAATGCCGCAGACCCTGTCATGGGCTCAACACGCAACGCCCGGTCCGACATCTGTCAGGCCGGGCGTTTGCCGCTTTCAGACCGCGAGGGTTTCGCCCCCGGTCAGTATCAGGTAGCAAAACATGGCAAAAGAATATAGCCGTACCCAACGCATTGGCGATCAGATGCAGCGCGAGCTGGCTCAACTGATCCGTCGCGAAATCAAGGACCCGCGCGTAGGTCTGGTCACCATCACTGCTGTTGATGTCAGCCGTGACGTCGGTCACGCCAAGATTTTCATGACCGTCATGGGTCAGGACAGCGCAGAAGAGATTTCGCAGACCATCAAGGTGCTGAACTCCGCTGCAGGCTTCCTGCGGATGCAGCTGGCCCGTGAAATGAAACTGCGCAGCGTGCCTCAGTTGCACTTCCACTACGACGAGAGCGTCGTGCGTGGTGCGCACCTTTCGGCCCTGATCGAACGTGCTGTTGCCGAAGACGGCCAGCATGCCGGTGACGCGCCGCAGAGCACCACCAAGCCAGAAAGCAACGAGGAATAAGGCGTGGCTCAGGTCAAGCGCATTCGTCGTAACGTCAGTGGGATCATCCTGCTCGACAAACCTCTGGGCTTCACTTCCAACGCCGCCTTGCAGAAGGTGCGCTGGTTGCTCAATGCCGAGAAGGCTGGCCACACCGGCAGCCTCGATCCGTTGGCCAGTGGCGTACTGCCGTTGTGCTTCGGCGAAGCCACCAAGTTCTCGCAATACCTGCTCGACTCAGACAAGGCCTACGAAACACTGGCGCAATTGGGTAGAACCACGACTACCGGCGATGCCGAAGGCGAGGTTTTGCAGACGCGTCCAGTGACCGTTGGTCGTAACGATATCGAAGCGGTATTACCGGGATTTCGCGGTGAAATCAGTCAGATACCACCGATGTACTCCGCTCTCAAGCGTGACGGGCAACCCCTGTACAAGCTGGCACGTGCCGGGGAAGTAGTGGAGCGCGAACCGCGTTCTGTTACTATTGCGCGCCTGGAATTGCTCGAATGTGATGCAGACACTGCACGCTTCTCGGTCGATTGCAGCAAAGGTACATATATACGTACCCTGGTTGAAGATATTGGTGAGAAACTGGGCTGCGGTGCTTATGTCGCGCAATTGCGCCGTACACAAGCCGGACCTTTCAGCCTGGCCCAGACGGTCACTCTGGAAGAGTTGGAGCAGGTGCACGCCGACGGCGGTAATGAAGCAGTTGATCGCTTCCTGATGCCATCGGACAGCGGTTTACAGGACTGGCCGGTATTGCAGTTTTCGGAACACAGTTCGTTTTACTGGCTGCATGGTCAGCCGGTAAGAGCACCGGACGCGCCGCAATTTGGCATGGTTCGGGTGCAAGATCACAATGGTCGCTTCATCGGTATCGGTGAAGTGAGCGAAGACGGGCGGATCGCGCCACGTCGTTTGATTCGGTCAGAATGACCGAACCTCGGGTCATGTGAATGATCCGGGAGAGGATGGCTGTTAACAGGCACGGTCATTCCTCATCTTTTAATACAAGGGTTTGCCCTTGGCCTGTTGAAACCGCTCTTTGGAACGGTTTCCTGATAAAAGGATTGCCCACATGGCACTCAGCGTTGAAGAAAAAGCTCAGATCGTAACCGACTACCAGCAAGCTGTTGGTGACACTGGTTCGCCAGAAGTGCAAGTTGCACTGCTGACCGCCAACATCAACAAACTGCAAGGCCACTTCAAGGCCAACGGTAAAGATCACCACTCGCGTCGTGGTCTGATCCGTATGGTAAACCAGCGTCGTAAGCTGCTGGATTACCTGAAAGGTAAGGACGTTAGCCGTTACAGCGCCCTGATCGGTCGTCTGGGTCTGCGTCGCTAATAACGACTCGGATAGAGGTTGGTTGTCTGCCATCGTCTTACCGTTTTTCGGTAAGGCTGGCAGGCTCCCAGCCTCTAGTTGTATCTGGACAGTCGTGGGGCCGATTCCCCGCACCGCCCAAGAATTCGTAAGAAACCAGTTCCCCAAGAGCCACAAAGAAGGTAGGAAACCGTGAACCCGGTAATCAAGAAATTTCAATTCGGTCAATCGACCGTAACCCTCGAGACTGGCCGCATTGCCCGTCAAGCTTCGGGTGCTGTATTGGTCACCGTTGACGATGACGTCACCGTACTTGTGACTGTGGTCGGCGCCAAGACAGCAGACCCAAGCAAAGGCTTCTTCCCACTTTCCGTGCACTACCAGGAAAAAACCTACGCTGCAGGTAAAATCCCTGGTGGCTTCTTCAAGCGTGAAGGTCGTCCTTCCGAGAAAGAAACCCTGACCTCGCGACTGATCGACCGTCCGATCCGTCCGCTGTTTCCAGAAGGCTTCATGAACGAAGTGCAGGTTGTCTGCACCGTCGTTTCCACCAGCAAGAAAACCGATCCGGACGTCGCTGCGATGATCGGTACTTCGGCTGCTCTGGCAATCTCCGGCATTCCTTTCGATGGCCCGATCGGCGCAGCTCGCGTTGCTTTCCACGAAAGCACCGGCTACCTGCTGAACCCGACTTACGAGCAACTCAAGGCTTCGAGCCTGGACATGGTTGTAGCCGGTACCGAAGAAGCCGTTCTGATGGTTGAATCGGAAGCCAAAGAGCTGACTGAAGACCAGATGCTGGGTGCAGTACTGTTCGCCCACGACGAATTCCAGTCGGTGATCAAGGCTGTTAAAGAACTGGCTGCCGAAGCTGCCAAGCCTACCTGGGCCTGGACGCCGAAGCCTGAAGCTACTTCCCTGCTGGGCGCTATCCGTGCCGAGTTCGGTGAAGCGATTTCCCAGGCTTACACCATTACCGTAAAAGCTGACCGTTACGCGCGTCTGGGCGAGCTGAAAGATCAGATCGTTGCCAAACTCGCTGTAGAAGAAGGCAGCCCGTCTGCCAGCGAAGTCAAAGCAGCGTTCGGTGAAATCGAATACCGCACCGTTCGTGAAAACATCGTTAACGGCAAGCCACGTATCGACGGTCGCGACACTCGCACCGTACGTCCGCTGAACATCGAAGTCGGCGTTCTGCCGAAGACTCACGGTTCGGCTCTGTTCACCCGTGGTGAAACTCAGGCACTGGTTGTTGCCACCCTGGGTACCGCACGTGACGCGCAGCTGCTCGACACCCTTGAAGGCGAGAAAAAAGACCCGTTCATGCTGCACTACAACTTCCCTCCGTTCTCGGTGGGCGAGTGTGGTCGCATGGGTGGTGCTGGCCGTCGCGAGATCGGTCACGGCCGTCTGGCTCGTCGTTCGGTTCAGGCCATGCTGCCTGCTGCTGACGTATTCCCGTACACCATCCGTATCGTTTCGGAAATCACCGAGTCCAACGGTTCCAGCTCCATGGCTTCCGTTTGCGGTGCTTCCCTGGCACTGATGGACGCTGGTGTACCGATGAAGGCACCTGTTGCCGGTATCGCCATGGGTCTGGTTAAAGAAGGCGAGAAATTCGCCATCCTGACCGACATCCTGGGTGACGAAGACCACCTGGGCGACATGGACTTCAAAGTAGCCGGTACCGCTAAAGGTGTTACCGCGCTGCAGATGGACATCAAGATCAAAGGCATCACCGAAGAAATCATGGAAATCGCTCTGGGCCAAGCCCTGGAAGCGCGCCTGAACATTCTCGGTCAGATGAACCAGATCATTGGTCAGTCGCGTACCGAGCTGTCGGAAAATGCTCCGACCATGATCGCGATGAAAATCGACACCGACAAAATCCGTGATGTTATCGGTAAAGGTGGCGCAACCATCCGTGCAATCTGTGAAGAGACCAAGGCTTCGATCGATATCGAAGACGATGGCTCGATCAAGATCTTCGGCGAAACCAAGGAAGCCGCTGAGGCAGCACGTCAGCGCGTTCTGGGTATCACTGCTGAGGCCGAGATCGGCAAGATCTACGTGGGCAAGGTTGAGCGCATCGTCGACTTCGGCGCATTCGTCAACATCCTGCCTGGCAAGGACGGTCTGGTTCACATCTCGATGCTGAGCGATGCTCGCGTTGAGAAAGTGACCGACATCCTGAAAGAAGGCGAGGAAGTCGAAGTGTTGGTACTGGACGTCGACAACCGCGGCCGTATCAAGCTGTCGATCAAAGACGTTGCTGCTGCGAAAGCATCGGGCGTCTGATCTGTCGATCAGTTAGCTGCTCAAAAAGGGATCCTTCGGGATCCCTTTTTTATGTGTCTAATTAAGTAGTTACGGAACTTTCGTGCGTAATAATCAAAGCATGCATCTTGCACGCGAAAGTTTCGACGAGCGGGCAATCTGCACGATTTCAAAAAATTGATTTTTTCATAACCTATTGTTTTTAAAGAATTTATAGCTATTCTCAATGTTGGCATACGGCTTGCGATATATACCATTAACCCTGCTGCCACTTGCTGGCGCAGTTTCTGAGAAAAACAGGAGTTACTCGTATGAAGAAGTTCGCTATTGCTGCTGCCACCGCTACTGCACTGACTCTGACTATGGCCAACGCTGCCTTCGCTCAGACTTCCGCTACCCCAATGGTTGTAGCTGCCAACACCACTACTCAAGAAGTGAAAGAAGACACTTCTGATACCTGGATCACCACCAAGGTCAAAGCTGACCTGCTGACTGAGAAAGGCATTCCAGGTTCGGACATCAAGGTTGAAACCAACAAAGGCGTGGTTTCCCTGTCCTCTATGGTCAAAGTGACCGAAGCTCAGAAAAATACTGCCGTCGCTATCACCAAGAAAATCAAAGGTGTTAAAGACGTATCGGCTGCTGGCCTGAAAGCTGAGTAATCAGACATTCGTCGCTGAACGAGTTAAAGATTGGTGGGCAACCTGGATGGGTAACCGCTGATTCTGGAAGGTTCATGCGAAAGACCACAAGGATGTGGTCATTAAAAGCCCCGGCGGAAACGTCGGGGCTTTTTCTATGGGTCTAAAATGCAGTCCCTCGATTGAAATCCATCACCTGTATGCTCCCCCGCCGTCGTGCAGACGCTGCTCTGTCTTGCAGTAAATATGGGCCCTTTAGGAGTGAGCTTGCTCGCGATAGCGGCAGATCTATAAAGAAGATATCGTCTGACCTTACGCTATCGTGAGGAAGGTGGAGAGCCACCCCGGTCACTCCTACAGAAAAAGCATTTTAATTCAGATAGTTATTTTATGGTTGATAAGAGAGCACTCCCTCAATTCCCGCGTCTGCTATCAATCCTCACCAGCCGACCGCCTTCAAAGCGCAGGTATTGATACATACCGTGGTCCGGGCCGTAGATCCATTCTTCGATCCTCACCTGCTCAGACTGACGGTAATTGCCGCTGTAGGTCTCCTTCGAGCCAATGACTTCCTGGCTTACAGGCACACCACACTTTTGCTGCACTTCAAACGCGCGATCACCGGCGCTGATGAGCTGGCTGCCACAACGCAGGGTTGCCGCTTGAGATGCGCTGGCAAAAGCCAACAAGACCAGGCTGGGAATCAAATACAGGCGCATGCAGTTACTCGCTGTCCAGATGCAATGGGCTGATCACGCTGCCGTCCTTTTCTGCCTGACCCAATTTGGCGTCGACGAAATAGACTCGCTCATCTTCGAGTTTGCCCTTGTCCACCAGGTAATCCTTGATGCTGCTGGCGCGATTCTGGCCGAGCTCACGTAACAATACCTCGTTGCTACTCCAGAATTGAATGATCTCGCTACGCATCTTGTTGGCGCGTTCTTCTTTGCCCAGGTCAGTCCACTGCGCCAGCGGTTGTTTTTTCAGGCGTGCGCGATAGATACCCTCAAGCATCGGTGCCTTCTCGCTATCCGGTACCTCAACCATCGCAGCTCTGGCCGGGACCTTGTCGCCGCGACGCTGGAGGATCTTGTAGTAAGTGTACTGATATTCGCGTTCAAGACGCTGCTGAGCGAGGAATGGGCCATCGCTGCTGGCGGCACTTGTACCTTCAATCTCAAGACGCAGAGTAGGGCGCTCCTTGAGGGCCGCCGCAAGCTTATCCAGCGCCTTTCGTGCATCGGCGCTCAAGTCAGTGACACCAGGCGCGAATTTCACGCTGCTCAGGTCCTCAGAGCCTCCGCCGGTGACTAGCCCGCCAATGAAGTTGAATGGCGCCGCTGCTGCGCGGACGACCAGATTACGCAGGGTCTGCCAGACAATGGGCATGACACTGAACTGCGGATTGTTCAAATCCCCCGATACGGGCAGCTCGATGGATATCCTGCCGTTAACGTCCTTGAGCAGCGCCACCGCCAGCTTCAAGGGAAGGTCTACCGCATCCGGGCTGTCGACTTTTTCACCCAGCTCCAGTTGTTCCACCACGACCTTGTTCTCAGCCTGCAACTGGCCTTTGGTAATTTTGTAATGCAGGTCCAGATTGAGCCGCCCCTTACGGATGCGGTACCCCGCAAACTTGCCGGAGTAGGGTGTCAGGGTGGTCAGTTCTACACGTTTGAAGCTGGTGGCGATGTCCAGCGCTGCCATCGGGTCAAACGGGTTCAGGCTGCCTTTGATGGTGACCGGTGCGTAACGGTCCACCTTACCGTTGACGTTCACCGTGGCAGGGTTCGACTGACGATTGTCCAGAGTGCCAATCTTGCCGTTGAGTTGCTGAATGGCCGTAGCGAAATTTGGCGTCAGGCTGAAGTCGGCAAAGTTGGCCGAGCCGTCATTGATATCCACTTCACCGATGCGAATGCCCAGCGGTTTCGAGTTGCTGGCTGAGGCATTGGTCTTGGCTGCCGGAGACTTATCCGCTGGCTGTGGGATCAGCAGGTCATCGATATTGGTCGTCCGGTCATTGTTGATCATGAAGCGCGCGTAGGGTTGCTCCAGATTGACCCTGGCGATGTTCAGACTGTCGCCGTGCTCGTAATTGAGGCCTTCAAGCGTCAGTTTCTGCCACTTCAGGAAATCACGCTTTTTCAGCGTGTCCAGTGTGTGCAGTTGTTCGACCTGGGCTTTGCCGTTGATGTTGAACGCCAGTGGCTCAGTGCTTTTCAGATTCACCGCCAGATCGCTGCCCAGCATGCCGCTGCGCAGTTCCAGGCGAATGAACGGGCTGATGTAGGCCTGGGCGACTCTCAGGTCGATATCGCGGGTCGTGACATCCAGCGTTGCGCTGACCGGGTTCAGGTTGACGTCGCCCGCTGCGGTAATTTTGCCCTGCTTGCCGACGCCTGTATCGAGCTTCAGCGTAAACGGCGATTTGTTCAGGCTGTCGAAATTTTGCAGGTCCAGATTCAACGGGCTGAGATCAAGTGCTACCGGCTCTTTCTGACTGCGATCAGCAAGGTGGACTTGGTAATCGCGCAGTTGCACGTCTTTGAGCAGCACTTGCCATGGCTTGGAAGCTTCGACAGGTTTGGCGGTCGAAGCCTGAGTCTTCGCTGCCGCTGGAGCAGCCTTGTCATCCACCACCGGTTTTGCTGCTGGTGTGCTGTCGGTAGCCGCTTTGGGTTTTGCAGCAGGTTTGGCAGGCTGACTGGCAAACAGCTTTTGCCAGTCCAACTGACCGTCAGCCTCCAGTGCTGCCCAGGTTTCGAGTTTTGTGCTGCGGATCTTGCCGACAGTGACTAATTGTTTAGCCAGATCGACCGAGCTTTCTGTGACATCCAGACGTTGCAAGCGCGCCAGTGGGCGGCCATCCGGAGCGTCGATGGCGAACGGCGCGATGCTCAGTGAGGTGTTGGTCAGCTTCAACTCGGTTTCTTTCGAAAGATTGAGTGAATAAGCCGTGCTGAGGTTCATCGTGCCGTCTTTCAACACCAGTGGCAGGGCATCGCGCACATAGGGCCACCAGACCTTCATTTTGCTGTCGGTGACTTTCAGAGTGCCCTCGGATGTGATTGGCACCAGACTGATGCGTCCGACCCAATCTATCTGCCCTCCCTCAGGCCCTGCGGCGACCATCGTCATGTCCGCATTGTCTTCCGGCAGGGTGCTGAGGTTTTTCAGCTCCAGATTCAGCTTGTCGTAAAGAAACTCGATCGGTTCGCTGGGCCTCATGTCCTGGAAGTGCACGTAACCGTCAGCCAGTTTTATTTCGTCGATGCGCAGCGGGAAGGGTTTGCTGGCAGGTTCATCTGCGGCGGCAGGCTCGCTGGGCGGCAACTTGAACAGCTGACTCAGGTTCAGTGTGCCGTCCTTGCCGAACAGCAGTTCAGTCTTGGGTTGGACCAGTTCGACGGCCTGCAGATGCAAGGCGCGGGTCCAGAGGCTATCAACCTGCAGATTGGTATAAAGCTTTTCGAAGCCAACCTGCTCTTTACCCGGTGCGCCGATAGTCAGGCCCCACAAGGTCAGCTCAAAGCTGTAGGGATTGAATTCAATGCGTTCAAGGCGCGCCGGGACAGTGGAGTAGGCAGCCAGTTGCTGGTTGGCAATGCGTAAACCGACTCCGGGCAAAATCAGAAAGCCCAGAACGCTATAGAGTCCGAAAACGACCAATAAGGTACCAACTGCGCGTATCAATCCTTTGGACATGTGAGGCGTCGTCTCTCTTTATCGGACTTTATGGGAGCTCCTTGGAGTATGGCATGCCAATCTGGTTCCGAAGACGCTGCCCCCGCATGTTGTGGGATATTTCCCTAAAGCTTGTGCGGCATCAGAGTTGCAGAATAAGGGTCTTGAGCGGTGGCTGATTATCCAGCGACGGGAAATCTGCAGCCGGCGGCATGACCTGCCAATCGCGAACAGGGCGCCCGCTTTTGGTGGCACATCGCAGGACCTGCTCTCGCCAATCCTCCATGCTGACCTTTGCCAGATTATTGCAGCAGATCAGGACGCCGCTTTCGGCAGTGGTCAGCAGCGCAGGCTTGAGCAGGCTTTGATAGTCACGCAGCAGGTCTACCGTACCGAAAGCGCTTTTGGCCCAGGCAGGCGGGTCAAGCAGGACCAGGTCGTATTGGCGTTGTTCCAGTTTCACATAGTCAGGCAGTTTATGGCCGCGGCGCTGAGTGATAGGCAGGCCTGCCATTTGCCGGATTGCCGGGAAGTAATCGGACTGTATGAACGACATACCCGGCAATTGCGGGTTAAGTGCGCCGTTTTCGCGACCCACGGCGAGGTTGCCTTCCGCGAAGTCCAGATTGCAGACTTCACTCGCCCCGCCCGCAGCTGCGCTCAGGCCAACACCGCAGGTATAGGCGAAGAGGTTGAGCACGCTTTTGCCCTTGCTGTGCTGCTTGACCCAGCCCCGGGTATTACGCAAGTCAAGAAACAGCAACGGGTCCTGCCCGGCGTGCCGACCGCGTACGCGGTAATTTAGACCCCATTCGTGGCCGATCAGGTCTTCGAGTGCAGCAGGCTCGGCTTTGTAGACGACATCTTCGCGGTCAATTCGCGAATTGCCCTGAGAGCGATCGTTGTAGACCAGCAACAAATCCAGGCCCAGTCGGCTATTCACAGCGGCATGAAGCTCAAGCAGCGCATTACGCTCAAGGCGAGTATGGAAACTCTGTATAAGCAGTTGCGGACCGTAACGGTCGATGGTCAGACCGCTGGCGCCTTCCTGGCTGCCGTGGAACAGCCGATAACAGTCCGTGTCTTGCTGATGCAGCTCGGCAAGCAGCGGTTGACGGTTATCGAGGGCGACGCTGAGCGCCTGAATCAAGGAAGACATGCAAAGCGCCTTGGCTGGATGTAGGCGCGGCAGTTTATCAGGTAAGGCGTGATTTCAGGTTGTGAATGCAATCCTTGTGGGAGCGGTGCTTGCCCGCGATGCATGTGTCGCAATTCGCAGGCAGACCGAGTTATCGTTTATCGTCGCAAATGCCACCCAGACCAGGCTCTGCTCCCACAATTTGTATTCCAAGTCAGGTTTCGATTACCGCGCCAACGCCAGTGCCACGCCCTGACCGCCGCCGATACACAGCGTCGCAAGGCCTTTTTTGGCGTCGCGCTTGATCATCTCGTGCAGCAGGGTCACCAGCACGCGGCAGCCTGAGGCGCCAATCGGGTGGCCCAGCGCGATAGCGCCGCCATTCACGTTGACCTTGGCCATGTCCCAGCCCAGCTCTTTGCCGACGGACAAGGCCTGGGCTGCGAAGGCTTCGTTGGCTTCGATCAGCTCCAGCTGTTCAATCGACCAACCGGCTTTGTCGAGGCAGCGGCGAGTTGCGCTGACCGGACCGATGCCCATGATGGCTGGGTCGACACCCGCATTGGCATACGCGGCGATGCGTGCAAGCACGGGCAAGCCCAACTCTGCAGCTTTTGCTGCACTCATCAGGATCACCGCAGCGGCGCCATCGTTGAGCGAAGAGGCGTTACCGGCTGTCACTGAGCCGTCTTTCTTGAAGGCAGGCTTGAGCTTGCCCAGCGTTTCAGCTGTGGTGCCTGCGCGGGGTTGCTCGTCGGTTGCGAAGGCCACCGGCTCGCCTTTGCGTTGAGGGATCATAATCGGCGTGATTTCGTCGACGAAACGACCTCCCTCAATTGCGGCAACGGCTTTTTGCTGCGAAGACGCTGCAAACGCATCCTGTGCCTCGCGGCTGACTTCGTATTTGTCGGCCAGGTTCTCGGCAGTGATACCCATGTGATAGTCATTGAACGCATCCCACAAACCATCGCTGATCATGGTGTCTACCAGCGTGCTGTGGCCCATGCGCAGGCCAGTTCGTGCACCGGGCATGACGTAGTTGGACAGGCTCATGTTTTCCTGGCCCCCGGCAATGATCACTTCAGCGTCGCCACAGCGGATCGCCTGGGTCGCCAGGTGCAATGCCTTGAGGCCCGAGCCGCAGACTTTATTGAGCGTCATCGCCGGAACGGCAAATGGCAGGCCTGCTTTGATTGCGGCCTGGCGCGCCGGGTTTTGCCCCGCGCCTGCTGTGAGCACCTGCCCCATGATGACTTCATCGACTTGCGCGCCATCCAGCCCGGTTTGTACCAAAAGCTGGCGGATGACCGCTGCGCCCAGATCGACTGCGGATATATTCGCCAGTGAACCCTGGAAACTTCCGACTGCGGTACGAGTGGCGGCAACGATAACGACGTCTTGCATGGCGCGGATCCTCACTATTATTGGGTTTTACGTCAGGCGCTTTGCAGGCCGCCCGATTCGCTGTGATCAGAAAGACATGTTGGCACAGAAGTCGGGCCAGCTTCCAACCGAGAACTGGTCAGTACCGGTTCTGCGATCACAGCCCCATTCGCCGACGGGCGCGGTGAACTGAAGCATTGCGTACCGCCCAACGCAGCACCGGCGCGCTGCGTTTGACGCCTGCACGAATTATCCGTCGGCGCAGTGGGGATTGGTGCAGCTCCAGCATTTCACTGGCCCACACTGGCAGCAGGTCGATACCGGCCTGCATCATCAGTGCGCCCATGGGTTTAGCCAGCAAGCTCGGTGCGGGCGCGTTGAGCAGGATGCGCAGCACCTCTCGGCTCCGTTCGTCGCACAGCAACTGAGGCCGCATCTGTTCGAGGTACTCAGCAATTGCCTGGGAGGAGCGAGGTACATTTCGGGCACCGAGGCGCTCTGCGATAACAGCGGTTTCTGCGTAGTACTTGTCCTGATCTGCCAGTGAAAGTACCGGATTCAGATAGCGCAGGTGCGCCGCAAGGAAGTTGCTGACTTCGGCAACATGCACCCACGTCAGTAAGTCCGGATCGCTGGCAGCATAAGGGCGACCATCCGGTGCAGTACCGATGACCTGCAAATGGATCGTGCGGACTTTGTCGATCAGCCAGTTGGCATCACGGGTTGAGCCGAACGTGGTGCCCGAGATGAACTGCCCGGTGCGCCGCAGCCGACCGAGCATGTCCTGGCGAAAGTTGGAGTGATCCCACACGCCAGCCAACGCCAAGGGATGCAGGGCTTGCAGCATCAGCGCGCTGATGCCGCCGATCAACATGGAGGGGAAGTCGCCATGTACTTGCCAGCAAATGGCTTCTGGCCCGAACAGACCCGGATCGCCTTTGGGATTTTCCAGATCGAGTTGGCCGAGGGATAAGCCCGTCAGGCTCATCACCTGGGTTTCGATACGACTGCGGATGAATTCCATGGGGTCTCGTTAACAACGCTTTCAGGAGTGGTAAACGCGATAGCAGGACAAGCGCATACCCGTGGGAGCGAGGCTTGCCCGCGATTCCGGCGCTGTGGTTGTTCAGGCAGGTTGTGTAAACCTTCATCGCGAGCAAGCTCGGCTCCCACAGGGGCATTTAATTTCAATCCGAGAGCATGGTCGTTGCCGCACTCCTTGGCAGCGACCATGACCCGCTTCGCTCAACGATTCAAGCGTTTGTCGATCAGCCCCTCCACCACGCTCGGGTCAGCCAGGGTTGATGTGTCGCCCAGGCTATCCAGTTCATTGCAGGCGATCTTGCGCAAAATACGCCGCATGATCTTGCCCGAACGGGTTTTCGGCAGGGCGGGAGCCCATTGGATCAATTCCGGTTTTGCAAAGCTGCCAATCTCCGAGCTGACGTGAGCAAGCAGCTGTTTCTTCAGTTCATCGTTGGCGTCGACTCCGTCCATGGGCGTGACAAAGGCATAAATGCCCATGCCTTTGACGTCGTGGGGGTAACCGACCACTGCGGCTTCGGCGATGCTGTCGTGTAGCACCAATGCGCTTTCTACTTCCGCCGTGCCGATGCGATGGCCTGACACATTGATCACGTCATCAACACGTCCTGTGATCCAGTAATCGCCATCTTCATCACGGCGGGCACCGTCACCCGTGAAGTAATAGCCGGGGAACGGTTTGAAGTAAGTGTCGATCATGCGCTGATTATCGCCATAGACGCTGCGAATCTGCGCAGGCCAGCTGGCTTTGATGACCAGTAAACCGCTGGCCGGACCTTCAATCTCGTTGCCCTTTTCATCGAGTAAAACGGGCTGTACACCAAACATCGGCTGGGTCGCGCAGCCTGGCTTGATCGGGCTGTTGCTGATCAGCGGGGTCATCATGATGCCGCCGGTTTCGGTCTGCCACCAGGTATCGATGATGGGGCAGCGCTCTTTGCCCACCTCGCGGAAATACCATTCCCACGCTTCAGGGTTAATAGGCTCACCGACGCTGCCGAGTAGTCGCAGACTTTCCCGGGACGTGGATTGCAGCGGTTTGGGACCTTCGCGCATCAACGCGCGCAGGGCGGTTGGCGCGGTGTAGAAAATATTGACCTGATGCTTGTCGATGACCTGCCAGAAGCGCGACGCATCGGGATAGTTGGGCACGCCTTCGAACATCAGGGTGGTTGCGCCATTGGCCAGCGGGCCGTACACGATGTAGCTGTGGCCGGTCACCCAGCCGACATCGGCTGTACACCAGAAGACCTCGCCATCGTGATAGTCAAAAGCGTACTGGAAGGTCATGGCGGCCTGCAGCAGATAGCCGCCAGTGGTGTGCAATACGCCCTTGGGTTTGCCGGTGCTGCCTGAGGTGTAGAGGATAAACAGCGGATCTTCAGCGTCCATCACTTCCGGCGGGCAATCGTCGCTCACATTCTGCAGGCTTTCGTGGTACCAGATATCCCGATCAGGCACCCACTCGACCTTGCCTTTGGTTCGCTGCACGACCAGCACGGTGCTGACGTCCGGGCAGCTCTGCAAGGCCTTGTCGACGTTTTGCTTGAGCGGTATTTGTTTGCCGCCGCGCACGCCTTCGTCTGCGGTGATCACTGTGCGACAGTCGGCGTCAAGGATCCGGTCGCGCAGGGCTTCAGGCGAGAAACCACCGAACACTACTGAATGCATCGCGCCAATTCGTGTGCAGGCGAGCATCGCGTAAGCGGCTTCGGGGATCATCGGCATATAGATACACACCCGATCACCTTTCTTCACGCCCCGGCTTTTCAGCACGTTGGCCAGGCGGGCGACGTGTTGATGCAATTGCCGGTAGGTGATTTTGGCCGAGTCAGAAGGATTATCGCCTTCCCAGATGATTGCGACCTGCTCACCGCGATCCTTCAGATGGCGGTCGATGCAGTTGTAACTGACATTGAGTTTGGCGTCTTTGAACCACTGAGCTGCGCCGGTTTTCAGGTCGGTCTGTTGTACGGCGCTCCAGGGGGCGGACCAGTCGAGGAACTGATTGGCCTGTTCGGCCCAGAACTGGTCGGGCTGCTCCACCGATTGACGGTACATGCGCTGATAGTCTGAGTGGCTGAGCTGTGCGGCCTGTCGTACTGCTTCTGCCTTGGGGAACTTGCTGATATCGAACATGACGGTTCCTTATTCTTGTGGAGTCATCAAAGAATAGGAGCTTGTTGGGGGAAGGTGGGTTCAATTGGGTGGGATGCCACGTGCCCGTTCTGTAGGAGCTGCCGAAGGCTGCGATTGGCTGTGTGTCAGGCAGGCCGCCTTCGCAGCCTTCGGCAGCTCCTACAGGGGCGGGTTGATTTGTTACGAACGCTAACGATATGCCCCGGAAATAGCCTGATTCTGACAGACCTATCCCTTTCATCTGCGTGAAGTTTCCTAGAAAATCCTGACCCCTTGCGTGGGTGGATTTTGCTCTCTAGGCTGCGCCGGTCACTGCTCATCAGTGATCGGGTTTAGCAGCCTGTCTGGCAATTTCTACGACGCGCTTTACCGCTTATGGCGGCTTTGCGTGGGGCACTTTCGAGTGCGCCGGTTTTGTAGGTTGCGCCGGTCTGCTAACCCGCGACAAAGCTGCCACCCTTGTTTGTTTAGCAGCGAACATCCGGTGGCCTCAACGTGAGGCAACCTATATGAAAAAAGTAACACCGGATCCACCCGACATTTCTCTCGAAGAATCCCTGCTGCACGTCAGCGACCTGCTGCGTTGCGCTGCCGCCACCGCATACGAATCGGGAGACTGCCTCAATGGCCCTAAACGTGATCTTGCTTTTTCGGTGGTGCATTTGATTGGCATGGCCAGAACCGAACTGGATCGCTCGTTGGCGCGGGTCGAGGCGCACTGAGCCTGGCCTGAGATGCTATCCCTTGTGGGAGCTGGGCTTGCCCGCGATAAGGTCAACCTGATTTACAGGCCTCAACCTGGTTATCGTTCATCGCGGGCAAGCCCAGCTCCCACACGTACAGCGTTTACTACATCCCAAGAGCACAAAACCCGCCGTCTCTTGCGAGAGCAGCGGGTTTGGGTGTCGCTTTGGGCCAATCAGCCGCGGTGACGGCCGCGGAAGTAGTTGATCAGGCCTTGAGTGGACGCGTCGTCGGCGGGCTCGTCGGTCCCACCGGTCAGGCGTTGGTAAACGGCTTTACCCATTTCCTTGCCCAGCTCCACGCCCCATTGGTCGAAGGCGTTGATACCCCAGATCACGCTTTGCACGAAGACCTTGTGCTCATACATGGCGACCAGCGCACCGAGGCGGCGAGGGCTGATGCGCTCGACCACCAGCGTGTTGCTCGGACGGTTGCCCGGGATGACCTTGTGCGGTGCAAGTTTCTGCACGTCTTCTTCGCTCAGCCCTTTATCACGCAATTCAGCTTCGGCTTCTGCACGGGTTTTACCGATCATCAGCGCCTGGCTTTGTGACAGGCAATTGGCGTACAGCCATTGGTGGTGATCAGAAACCGGGTTGAAGCTGACAATTGGCACGATGAAGTCGGCCGGGATCAGTTGGGTGCCTTGGTGCAGCAACTGGTGATACGCGTGCTGGCCATTGCAGCCTACGCCACCCCAGATGACCGGGCCGGTGTCGGTCGCCGTCGGCGTACCGTCCTGACGGACGCTTTTGCCGTTCGATTCCATGTCCAGCTGTTGCAAGTGTTTGGTGATGTTGCGCAGGTAGTGGTCATACGGCAGGATCGCGTGGCTCTGCGCGCCCCAGAAATTACCGTACCAGACGCCCAGCAGGCCCAGCAGCACCGGCATATTCTGCTCGAAAGGTGCGGTCAGGAAGTGTTGGTCCATGGAATAAGCACCGGACAACAGTTCCTTGAAGTTGGACATGCCGATAGCCAGTGCGATAGGCAGCCCGATGGCCGACCACAGCGAGTAACGACCGCCGACCCAGTCCCACATCGGGAAGATATTCTCTTCACGGATCCCGAACGCTACGGCTGCGGCGTTGTTGCTCGACACCGCGATGAAGTGGCGATACAGCTCAGCCTCGGAACCACCTTGTGCCAGATACCAGGCACGCGCCGCGGTGGCGTTCTTGAGGGTTTCCAGAGTGGTGAAGGTCTTCGAGGAAACGATGAACAGCGTCGTTTCGGCGCGCAGCTTCATGGTCAGTTCGTGGAACTCACTGCCATCAATGTTCGCCAGGTAATGGCAGCGCACGCCTTTCTGGGCGTAGGACAACAGCGCTTCAGAGACCAGCTCCGGGCCGAGGAATGAGCCACCAATGCCGATGTTCACCACGTCGGTGATTGGCTTTTCGGTGTAACCGCGCCATAGGCCATCGTGAATGCGGCCGACCAGATCAGTCATCTGGTTCAGCACTTTGTGCACTTCAGGCATCACATTGACGCCATTGACCTGCAGCTTGTCGCCCACCGGACGGCGTAGCGCAGTATGCAGCGCCGGGCGGCCTTCGGAAGAGTTGACCAGTTCGCCGTCGTACTGCGCCTTGATGGCGTCTTTGAGGCCCACTTCATTGGCCAGCTTGACCAGCAAGTCGCGAGTTTCGGTATTGATCAGGTTCTTCGAGTAATCGAGGAACAGTCCGCAACTGCTCAGGGTGAATTGGCTGAAACGCTGCGGGTCAGCATTGAAGGCTTCGCGCATGCTGAAATTCTGCATGGCTTCGCGGTGTTGGTTGAGCGCCTGCCATGCGGGCAGGGCGGTCACATCAGAAGGGGTGCGGTAGTACGCCATCGCTGCGGGTTTCCTTGTACTTGGAACTGGCTAAACACTGAAAGCGAAGATAAGCAGACTTTTTAATCGTGGCACCAAGACTAAACATAATGTGCGGCTGTGTCTGCGCCTGAACGACTTGGGACTCGGTACTATTTCACACGAAGCTGTCGGTTCGATGAACAGCCATCGCATTGGTGCTGTCAGGCAACCGGTACGAATAGGGCATTGCGGGTGGGGCGAAGTTCATTGCCTAGTGTAGGCAGGAAGATACGTAAATTGTAGGAGCTGCCGAAGGCTGCGAAAGCGCTCGTCCTGACACACCGCCATCGCAGCCTTCGACAGCTCCTACAAGGCCCCCTGTTGGGCTTAATGCTGCTCGCGGTTCAGATGCAGATTGTCGATCAAACGGGTCTTGCCCAGAAACGCAGCGGCCAGAATCACCAGATCGCCATCTTGATCGGTCGCGGGGCGCAGGCTGGTGGCTTCGCGGATTTCCAGATAGTCGGGGCGGAACCCGGCCGCTTCGAGCTGGCGCTTGCCCGCCTCGAGCAGGGTGACGAAGTTTTTGTCACCGCTATCGACAGCTGCGCCAATCTCCTGGATGACTTTATAAAGGGCCGGTGCGACAGCGCGCTGTTCTTCGTTGAGATAACCGTTGCGTGACGACAGTGCGAGGCCGTCTTCGGCGCGAACAGTAGGCTCGCCAATGATCTGAATCGGCATATTCAGATCGCGAACCAGCGCACGGATGACTGCCAACTGCTGGAAGTCCTTTTCGCCAAATACGGCCAGGTCAGGCTGAACCATGTTGAACAGCTTGCTGACAACGGTGGATACACCGTCGAAATGACCGGGGCGACTGGCGCCGCACAACCCTTCGGAAATAACAGGAACGCTGACAGTGGTCTGGTCGGTCATCCCGTGGGGATACATTTCTTCAACGTTGGGCGTGAACAACAGGTGGCAGCCTGCTTCGAGTAACTTTTCCTGATCGGCAGCGAGAGTGCGCGGGTAGGTCGCCAAATCTTCGTTGGGTCCGAACTGCATGGGGTTGACGAAGATAGTCGCTACTACGAAGTCGGCGCGCTGTGCCGCCTTGGTCACCAGCGCTGTGTGGCCGCTGTGCAGATTGCCCATGGTGGGCACGAGGCCGATCCGCTTGCCTTCACTGCGTGCACGAGCGATGGCGGCGCGCAATTCGCGTACGGTTTTTACTGTGTTCATGCCGAGAATCCGTGTTCTGTGCCGGGGAAGCTGACGTCTTTGACTGCTGTGACATAGGCATGAAGTGCTGACTGGATGTCAGGCTGACCGGTCATGAAGTTCTTCACGAACTTGGGGACGCGCCCGGTGATGGAAAGGCCGAGCATGTCATGCATGACCAGCACCTGGCCGTCGGTAGCGCTGCCTGCGCCAATGCCGATGACCGGAATTTTCACCGCATGGCTGATCTCTTGCGCCAGTTCGCTCGGTACGCATTCCAGCAGAATCATCGCTGCACCGGCCTGTTCCAGGGTAATCGCATCGGCGCGCATCTGCCGCGCCTGGGTTTCCAGACGACCTTGAACCTTGTAGCCGCCCAGCACGTTGACTGATTGCGGAGTCAGGCCCATGTGCGCGCAGACCGGGATACCGCGATCCGCCAGCAGACGAATCGACTCAGCCAGCCAGGCCGCGCCTTCAATTTTTACCATGTGTGCGCCCGCCTGCATCAACGCGGCGCTGTTGGCGTAAGTCTGGTCCAGGGTTGCATAAGACATGAAGGGCAGGTCGGCCATGATCAGCGCGCCCTGATTGCCACGTTTAACGCAGGCAACGTGATAGGCCGTATCGGCAGTGGTCACAGGCAGCGTGCTGTCATGGCCTTGCAGGACCATGCCCAACGAGTCGCCGACCAGCAGCACTTCGACGCCAGCCTGGCTGGCCGCATGGGCAAAGGTCGCGTCATAGCAAGTCAGCATGGCGATTTTTTCGCCTTTCTGCTTGAGTGCCTGCAACGACGTTACGGTGATATCTGGCATGGAAAAGTCCTCTGTCAGGCGCGGTGAACACTACGGCGAGCAGCGCGTGAAATTCATCCTGGAGAAGCAGGTACACCGTCGTTTGCGGTGTTTAAAAGCAGCCTGCTTGCGCCCATAAGCCAGCGAACAGGCTGGCGGGACGCCTATCTTCGTGAGGAGGGGGGATTAAGTCAATTGCCTGTTTCAGCCGACCATTGCGCAGGTGAGCATGCCGTTAAACACTGCGCGCGCGAGGTGTTACAGATGAGTGTTACCGCGTGCCGTCTGCTACGCCTGAGGTGCCAGGCGCTCGATACCTTCAAACGGGCAGCGGGTCAGCAATTTGCTCAGGGAGCGGCCATCCGCCAATTGCAAGTCAGGGGCAAGCTCGGCCAGCGGATAGAGCACGAAGGCCCGGGCCTGCATATGGTAGTGCGGCACCTTGAGCCGTGGCTCGTCGATCAGACGGTCGCCAAATACCAGAATGTCCAGGTCCAGGGTGCGTGGTCCCCAGCGCTCGGTGCGTTCCCGGCCCTGGCCCTGTTCAATGGCCTGCAAGGCGTCGAGCAGGGCCAGAGGTTCGAGCGTGGTGTCCAGCGCTGCAACGGCGTTGGTGTAACGCGGCTGATTGGGCAACAGCGAGTCGCTTACATAGAAAGAAGAGACGCCTACCCATTTGCTCTGCGGCAGTTTCGCCAAGGCCCGGATGGCCTGACGCAATTGGTCGGCTGGGGCAGCCAGATTACTGCCCATGCCTATATAGACGCGTTCCAAAGGTTGTTACTCGCCCGATGCGGCTGGTGCATCGCCACCGGCACGTTTGCGTTTAGGGCCGCTGCTTCTGCGTCGTTTGCGAGGCGCGCCCGCGTCTGGTTTGCTGCCCAGATCGCTGATCATGTTGCGGCGTTCGCTGTCGTTGGCGTCCTGATAATCGGTCCACCATTCGCCGAGGCCATCGGTTTCTTCGCCCGCGCTTTCACGCAGTAGCAGGAAGTCGTAACCGGCCCGGAAGCGTGGATTGTCGAGCAGCAGGTCAGCACGCTTGCCGGAACGACGTGGCAGGCGTTCCTGCATGTCCCAGATTTCCCGGATCGGCATGGTAAAGCGCTTTGGAATCGCAATGCGCTGGCACTGCTCGATGATCAGCTCGTTGGCTGCTTCCTGCATCGCGGGGATCGGCGGCATGCCACGCTCTTGCAGACGCAGCACTTTGGCTGGCAAGGCAGGCCACAGCAGCGCCGCGAACAGGAATGCCGGTGTGACCGGTTTGTTCTGCTTGATCCGCAGATCGGTGTTGGCAAGTGCCTGGCTGATCAGCGTATGGGTGTACGTCGGGCGATATTCCAGGGCCTTGGCGCTGGCCGGGAACAGCGGGTCGAACAGTTCCAGATCTACCAGCATTTCGAAGGTCGGCTCGGCATAGCCGGACAGGAACAGTTTGAGTACTTCTTCGAACAGACGCGCCGAAGGGATATCGCGCAGCATCGGTGCCAGCGGTCGGATCGGCGTGGCGCTGTGTTTCTCGATCCCGAAATCCAGCTTCGCGGCGAAACGCACGGCACGCAGCATGCGGACCGGGTCTTCCTTGTAACGCTGCTCCGGGTCACCAATCAGGCGTATCAGGCGATTGCGAATATCGTGTACGCCGTTGGCGTAGTCGAGAATGCGCTCGCTGACCGGATCGTAATACAGGGCGTTGATGGTGAAATCGCGGCGCTGGGCGTCGTCTTCCAGGGTGCCATAAACGTTGTCGCGCAGAATCCGCCCGCTTTCATTACGTGAGGACTGATTGCTGTCCTCTTCTTCGTCATCTTGCGGATGGTTGGCGCGGAACGTAGCGACTTCGATGATTTCTCGACCGAAGTGGATGTGGACCAACTTGAAGCGGCGGCCAATGATGCGGGCGTTACGGAATTCGGCACGCACCTGCTCCGGCGTGGCGCTGGTGGCGACGTCGAAGTCTTTGGGCGTGATATTCAGCATCAGGTCGCGGACACAGCCGCCAACCAGATAAGCCTGATAGCCGGCATTTTGCAGGCGTTCGACAATATTCACCGCATAGCGACTGAATTGGCCGCGTTGCAGCGAGTGTTGGCTGCTGTTGAGCACTTCAGGCGTGCTGCGAATATGTTGCTGCGGTTTACGCAGTGGAGTACGGAATGACTGGAACAGCTTCTTCAGCATGGGATGCACTGTTTGAAGGAATATTCGGCCATAAACGAAGAATGACCGCATGATGGGCGGGGATTCTAGCATTTAGTCAGGGGATGGTGTAGGAAGCTGCGCGATCAGCAAATAGAACCCCTGTAGGCGCGTGCTTGCCCGCGATGAACGATGGCTCGGTGCGCCTGCCAGACCGCGGCGCCTGAATCGCGGACAAGCACCGCTCCCACAGGAGCAATGTTCCAGGTCTAGGCCTACATGTGCTTGATGTGCGAGGAGGTTTTTTTCTCAGAAAGGGATAAATCGCAGAAGCTACTGGGGGAGCCGAAGCTCCCCCAAAGTGCGTGCTCTTATTTTTATTTTGTCTGTGGGCTTCTTGTTTTTGTTGAGTGCCCATTCACAAGACTTTCGTCTGTGAAACCTCCCAATCGGGAGTCAAGAGCAAACGGATTGCTTTGGTCGCTGTGTTGCAATGATCATTCGATCCAACCAGTTCAGGCGCTACCTAAGGGTAGTTTTTGTTGTTCTCGGCCTGGTTGCGGGGCAAGCCCCAAATACAACGCCTCTCCAAAAGAATCAGTTAGCTGCGCCTCCGCCGTGTTGTTCTTGTTATGCGTGAGTCGATTCGTATTGTTTTTATTATGGTGTTTAGCACTGCGTGTTTTTGTTGTTCTTGTACTAGAGATATAGCAGGACCTGTGCCAACTTTTATAAATCCTTTAAAACCGGGGCTTTCAGCGGTTTGATGGCTTTTGAATGGCACAAAAAAGCCGGGGTTTTCGTTACCGTAAACCCCGGCTTTTGTTACGCACACCTGTTGAGGTAACAGTTTTTCGCCCGTTCACAACGCACGGGCCAGAGCCTCGCAAGGCTGATCAGGTTTCGCTTGCGACGCCTTTGCGACGAGGAATGCCCAGACGCTGGCGACGTTCCCACAGGCATTTGCGACTGACGCCCAGTTTGCGCGCCAGCTCGGTCTCGGTCATGTGGTCCTGATGCTCGAGTACGAAGTGCTGGAAATAGTCCTCAAGGGACAGATCTTCAGTGGGTTCATGGCTGGTGGAGCTTGCCGAGCCTTGCTGGGGAGCGAGGCCGATGAAGTCTTCGTCTTCCAGGTCGCTGAGTTCAATGTCGATGCCCAGCAGTTCTGCAGAGATTTCCGGGCTTTCACACAAAATGACTGCCCGCTCTACAGCGTTCTCCAGTTCGCGAACGTTGCCAGGCCAGGTGTACTGGCGAATGGCGAGTTCTGCGTCGGGAGCAAATCTCAGGTCGTTACGACCGGCTTTGAGACTTTGTCGGGTCAGGAAGGCGCGGGCGATATCCAGCACATCGTTACCGCGCTCGCGCAGTGCGGGGAGCTTCAAGGCAATAACGTGCAGACGGTAATAAAGGTCTTCGCGGAACTGGCCGACTTTGGCCAGGCTTTTCAGGTCTCGGTGAGTGGCCGCTATCAGGCGTACATCCACTTTCTGTGACTGGACTGAACCCACGCGACGAATTTCGCCCTCTTGCAGCACGCGCAATAGACGCGCCTGAGCTTCGAGCGGCAACTCACCGATTTCGTCGAGGAACAGCGTGCCGCCATCGGCTGCTTCCACTAGCCCGGCACGGCCAGCACTGGCACCCGTGAACGCGCCTTTTTCGTGGCCGAACAGCTCGGACTCGATCAGCGTTTCTGGAATCGCCGCACAGTTAACCGAAATCATCGGGGCTTTGGCCCGGCGCGAAAGGTTATGCAGTGCGCGCGCAACCAACTCTTTACCCGTGCCTGATTCGCCCTGAATCAGCACGTTCGAATCGGTAGGGGCGACCTTGCGAATCTTGCTGTAGAGATCCTGCATGGGGGCGCAGGAGCCAATGATGCCGATCTCGCCATTGCTGTTATCAACGCCAGCTTTGTCCGGGTTACCGGCTTTGGCGGCGCTGCGGTCAGCCTGAATGCTTTGCACGGTCTGGCGGTCGCGCAGGATGCGGGCAACTGCCTGAAGCATTTCGTCGTGATCGAATGGCTTGGCAATGTAATCGACGGCGCCCATTTTCATGGAGTCGACCGCCGAGCGCAGGCTCGCATAGCTGGTCATGATCAGCACCGGTTTGCCCTCGCCGAGCTTTATAAGCTCAGTGCCGGGAGCCCCGGGCAAGCGCAAATCGCTGACGATCAGATCAAACGAAGGAATACTGAAACGTTCCTGTGCTTCCTGCACCGAACCTGCTTCGCTGACCTGGTACTGGTTACGTTCCAGCAGGCGGCGAAGGGCCGAGCGGATGATTGTTTCGTCTTCGACGATCAGAATATGGGGCATTTATTCAATTCTCTCGACGGGCTCAGTTCACGGCGGACGTCGCTTCGACATGGCGTGGCAGTGTGACCCGAATACGGGTCCCGCGCTCGTGCTCGGTATCAACCGGGCTGTCGATGGTGATCTGTCCATAATGCTCTTCAACGATGGAATAGACCAGCGCGAGGCCCAGTCCAGTCCCTTCACCCGGGTCCTTGGTGGTGAAGAACGGTTCGAACAATCGATCCATGATTGCTTTCGGAATTCCACTGCCTTCGTCTTCTACGATCAGATCGACAGTGTGTTCGGATACTTCGCTCCTGACCCTGACGGCGCTACCGGCAGGTGAGGCGTCGCGGGCGTTGGAGAGCAGGTTGATCAGTACCTGTGCGAGCCGCTGCGGATCACCGTCGACCCAGTGTTCGGGGTTGCACAGATTGTAGAACTGGACTTCGAAGTTGCGCCGGTTCAATGCCAGCAGGCCAATGGCATCCTGTGCCACTTCAGCCAGGCAAACCGCTTCATCGCTATGTTGATGGCTGCCTGCGTGGGCAAAGCTCATCAATGATTGAACAATGCGTGAAACGCGTTTGGTCTGTTCGAGGATCTGGCTGCTGATTTCGGTCAGTTCGCCATCTTCCTCACGCTCCTCGCGAAGGTTTTGCGCAAGGCAGGCAATGCCGGTAATCGGGTTGCCGATCTCGTGGGCAACCCCGGCTGCCAGGCGACCAATACTGGCAAGGCGCTCGGAGTGCACCAGTTTGTCTTCCAGCATCTGTGTTTCGGTCAGGTCTTCAACCAGCAGCACCAGCCCGCTGTTACCTGGTGCCAGCGGTTCATCGATAGCGGCTTTGTGCAGGTTCAGCCAGCGGATTTGGCCATCCAGAGGCAGACGCTGTTTATGCAAGTGTTCGTCGGGCACATTAATGAAGCCGCTGAGCAATTCTTTCCAGGGTTCGGTAATGGTCTCAAGCCGAGAGCCCACGACGCGCTGGGCGGCAATGCCGGTGAGCTCTTCCATGGCTTTGTTCCACATCAGGATCTCTTGATCCTTGGCCAGCGAACACACACCCATCGGCAGCTCTTGAAGCGTCTGGCGGTGATAGCGGCGCAGCGCATCAAGCTCAGCTGCCAGACCGGTCAGGCGCGAGTGGTAGTCTTCAAGCCGGCTTTCGATGAAGTGGATGTCTTCGGTGACATAGTTTTCGCCGCTGGACTTATACGGCAAAAACGTCTCAACCATGTCCTGTGCCACGCTGGGGCCCATCAAGCCTGAGAGGTTGGCTTCGATTCTGTCCCTTAACCGGCGCAAGGCGTAAGGCCGACGTTCGTCGAATGGCAGGTAAAGATCGCGCAATGCCTGTTCGACCTCCTTTTGCGCGGCCTTGGCCCCCAAGGGTTTGGCCAGTTGCGTGGCGAACTCCTGAGGCGATACGGCGTGTAGCTCGCGGCGTTGCGGGCGACGAACGTTATCCACAGCGCAGGCTTCGGCGGCGCTGGCTTCTTCGGGACTTGGGTTGCTGAACAGCGAAATCAGGGTGAATACCAGTACGTTGGCGGCCAGTGAAGCAATCGCTGCCATGTGCCAACTGGTGTCATCGAGCACATAAATCATGTTCAGCAGCGGGATGTAAAAGCCCCTGAAGTCGCCAATCAACGGCAACAGCATGCTTACGATCCAGACGCTGATGCCGGCCAGCAACCCCGCGATGAAGCCTCGTCGATTGGCCGCTGGCCAATACAAAACTGACAGCACACCCGGCAGAAATTGCAGGGTGGCGACAAACGCAACGATACCCAGATTGGCCAGGTCCTGCTGCGCACCCAGTAACAGATAGAACCCATAACCGGCCATGATGATTGCCACGATCAGCCCGCGGCGGGTCCACTTCAGCCAGCGGTAAATATTACCTTCCGCCGGTGGCTGATAAAGCGGCAGCACAAGGTGGTTCAGCGCCATGCCGGACAATGCCAGCGTGGTGACAATGATCAAGCCGCTGGCCGCCGACAGACCGCCAACATAAGCCAGCAGCGCCAGTGACTTGCTGTTTACCGCGATGCCGATGCCCAGCGTGAAGAACTCGGGGCTGGTGGTTGCGCCAAGTTTTAGCCCTGCCCATAGAATCAACGGCACGGCCAGGCTCATCAATAACAAGAACAGCGGCAGGCCCCAACTTGCGCTGACCAGCGCTCGCGGGTTGAGATTCTCGGTAAACGTCATGTGGTACATGTGCGGCATGACGATGGCTGAGGCGAAGAACACCAATAACAGTGTGCGCCACGGGCCTTCCTGCAGGGGCGTATGCAGGGCGGCGAGGGCGGTCTGATTCTGCAGCAGCCACAGTTCGAGTTGCTGCGGGCCGTCGAACACGCCATATAAGGCGTAGATACCGATACCGCCGATGGCCACCAGTTTGATCACCGACTCGAAGGCTATGGCGAACACCAGTCCTTCGTGTTTCTCGCGGGTGGCGATATGGCGCGAGCCGAAGAAAATCGTGAACAGGGTAATCAGCGCGCAGAAGGCCACGGCGACTCGATCCTGTACGGGCTCGCGGGTCAGGATGCCAATTGAGTCGGCCACGGCCTGGATCTGCAGAGCCAGTAGCGGAAGCACGCCAATCAACATGAATATTGTGGTCAGTGCTCCTGCCCAGGTGCTGCGAAAGCGGAACGCGAACAGGTCTGCCAGAGACGACAGTTGATAGGTGCGGGTGATACGCAGGATCGGGTAGAGCAACACGGGTGCCAGCAGAAATGCGCCGGAAACCCCGAGGTAGCTGGACAGGAAGCCGTAACCGTACTGGTACGCCAGACCCACCGTGCCGTAGAAGGCCCATGCACTGGCGTAAACGCCGAGGGACAGCGTGTAGGTCAGCGGGTGGCGGATCACCCAGCGCGGGATGACGCCGCGTTCGCTGATCCACGCCACGCCAAACAGCATGAGCAGATAGGCGGCGCTGACCAGAATCATCTGGGTCAGGCTAAAGCTCATCGGCATCTTTTTGACTCTGGAGAATGAAGGTCACCACGATCAGGATCAGCCATAGCAAGTAAGGCCGATACCATGCGCCGGTGGCATCAATCCACCAATCCATGATGGCGGGCGAAAACAGGTAAATGCCGACTACCAGCAACAAGACCAAGCGGTAAATATACATTTGGCCTCCTTCACGATTCATTCGCGTTGCGGCAGTTGAGGAGCGGCATGGTAACGGATGGCGAGTAACCTGCAAGCGTCGCGTGAGCGGCTGCGTATGGCAGTTTGCGTCGACCGCTCTATCTCAGTCTATTGCAGCTTCCTCAAGGTTCCGTTGGCGAGGAATTGCGGAAACGTTCCAGCGCTCGATTGCCCACTTCAATACCTCTTGAGGGGTGCCGTACGCGAGTGCAGATTCTGTTTGCTGGCCCAGTGCGCGCAAAGCTCGCAGCAGCAGTGGCGTTGCCTGATCGGCTTCCAGGGGCGGCGAACGATAGCTTTTGCCAAGCTTGTGGCCGTCGGGCTGGGTAATCAGCGGTACGTGCAGATAACGCGGTTGCGGTGCGCCAAGTAATTCCTGAAGGTAAAGCTGGCGCGGGGTAGAGTCGAGCAGGTCGGCGCCGCGGACGATATCGGTCACGCCCTGCATGGCGTCATCAATGACGACTGCCAGTTGATAGGCATAAAACCCGTCGCGACGGCGTATGACAAAGTCGCCGACGTCCCGACCGAGATGTTGTTGAAACGTGCCTTGCACCCGGTCTTCAAACCGGTACAGCAGTTCCGGTACCCGGATGCGGATGGCAGCCTCTTGAGGCGAGTGTCCGGCGTTTCTGCAGGTGCCTGGATAAATACCCTGAAACGGTTCGAGCTGTTTGCGCGAGCAGGTGCAGGCGTAGGCAAGGCCATGGCTGAACCAGCGATTGATGACTTCCTGATAAGCCTCGTGACGATGGCTCTGCGTGACCAGTTGGCCGTCCCATTCAAAACCGTAGCGTTCGAGCGTCTCGAGAATGGCGCTTTGAGCACCCGCGACTTCTCGAGGCGGGTCGAGGTCTTCCATGCGCATCAGCCACTGGCCACCGACTGCGCGTGCATCGAGGTAAGACGCGAGTGCCGCGACCAGTGAGCCAAAGTGCAGATAACCGCTGGGCGTTGGCGCAAAGCGCCCGATGTAAGAGGGGGATTTCATGGGGCGGATGTTACTGGAGATTGAGGTTTGCTTCGAGACTGAAAAAATAGGCTAAACCTTTAGGAGACTTATGTATGCCCGCGACCGCTCCAACGGAAGAGCGCAGTCTCATGTTTGCTGCCCGGATCAAATACCGCCCCACAGGGAAAGCATTTCAATTAAAGCGATTGTGGCGGGGGAATGACGGTTGTTGAGTTCCAGAAACAACAAAGGACGCCGAAGCGTCCTTTGTGTGCAAGGTTGCGGGTCGTATTACTTGCCGACCTGCTTTTCCTTGATTTCTGCCAACGTTTTGCAGTCGATGCAAAGGTCGGCGGTCGGGCGGGCTTCGAGGCGGCGGATGCCGATCTCTACGCCGCATGATTCGCACCAGCCGTATTCTTCGTCTTCGATCAATTGCAGCGTCTTGTCGATCTTCTTGATCAACTTGCGCTCGCGATCACGAGCGCGAAGCTCAAGACTGAATTCTTCTTCCTGGCTGGCGCGATCGGCCGGATCAGGAAAGTTGGCAGCCTCGTCCTTCATGTGAGTCATGGTGCGATCGACTTCATTCATCAACTGCTGCTTCCAGCCGTTGAGGATTTTCGTGAAGTGGCCGCGCATTTCAGCGCTCATATACTCTTCACCCTTACCGAGTTCGTAAGGCTTGAAGTCACCGTTCA
This sequence comes from Pseudomonas sp. HP_14, assembly GCF_055283875.1. Classification (NCBI taxonomy): domain Bacteria; kingdom Pseudomonadati; phylum Pseudomonadota; class Gammaproteobacteria; order Pseudomonadales; family Pseudomonadaceae; genus Pseudomonas; species Pseudomonas sp. HP_14. The sequence continues at coordinate 252,848 of NZ_JBTOQI010000044.1, forward strand.
GCTGGTTGTTCTGCTGCTTTTCTTGGGTGGGCATGAATGGACCGCCTCTCACTCTTTAATCCATTGCGCAGGAAAATATCCATCACCGGCACCTGCCGGCCCTGCGGCTGCAAGCGGGCGAACTTACCAGATCGAATCGGAGCGCGCTACTCCCGGTTGTCGAGCGTGCATTCGGTCTGGGCGGTTAATGGCCGTTGCAACAGACGCGGGCCTGAAGAAAACGTTCCACGCCTGAAACGCGTTACACCCATTTGGATAGATTTTGCTCCGCACTCCACTGTTGTCGGGGCGTGATTAACTTCCCTGTGCAGATGAGTGCTTGGGTAGAATCGCTCATCATTTTGTATGTCTGCGGGCATCCGGTCGGATCAAATTAAGGAAGGATAATGGCTCAGCCCTACAGTGCGCGCAGTCGCGCCATCGAACCATTCCATGTCATGGCGTTGCTGGCACGGGCGAATGAATTGCAGGCGGCAGGGCACGACGTCATTCATCTGGAAATCGGTGAGCCTGACTTCACCACGGCGCAACCCATTGTTGCGGCCGGACAGGCTGCACTGGCAGCGGGCAAAACCCGTTATACCGCGGCGCGGGGCCTGCCTGAATTACGTGAGGCCATCGCTGGCTTTTACGGTCAACGCTACGGCGTGACTGTGGATCCTGGGCGGATTCTGGTGACCCCCGGTGGTTCGGGCGCGCTGCTCCTGGCCAGCAGTTTATTGGTTGACCCCGGCAAGCACTGGTTGCTGGCTGACCCTGGTTACCCGTGTAACCGGCACTTTCTGCGCCTCGTGGAAGGCGCTGCACAATTGGTCCCGGTTGGTCCTCAGGAACGCTATCAACTGACTCCGGATCTGGTGGCACGGCATTGGGATCGGGACAGCGTCGGCGCGCTGGTTGCATCGCCTGCGAACCCGACCGGTACCTTGCTGAGTCGCGATGAGCTGGCAGCGCTTTCCTCTACCCTCAAGGCGCGCAACGGGCACCTGGTGGTAGACGAGATCTATCACGGTCTGACTTATGGCACTGATGCTGCGAGTGTGCTGGAAGTCGATGATGAGGCGTTCGTTCTCAATAGTTTTTCAAAGTATTTCGGCATGACCGGTTGGCGACTGGGCTGGCTGGTTGCTCCTCAGGACGCTGTGGCTGATCTGGAAAAGCTGGCCCAGAATCTTTATATCAGCGCGCCTAGCATGGCCCAGTATGCTGCGCTGGCTTGCTTTGAGCCAGAGACGCTGGAAATCCTGGAGCAGCGTCGTACCGAGTTCGGGCTGCGTCGCGACTTCCTGTTACCGGCGTTACGCGAGCTCGGTTTCGGTATCGCGGTGGAACCCGAAGGTGCGTTTTATCTGTATGCCGACATCAGCACGTTCGGCGGCGATGCGTTCTCTTTCTGTCAGCACTTCCTTGAAACTGAACACGTTGCGTTCACGCCGGGGCTGGACTTTGGCCGCTTCCAGGCGGGGCACCACGTGCGCTTCGCCTATACCCAGAGCCTGCCGCGTTTACAAGAGGCGGTAGAGCGCATTGCTCGCGGCTTAAGGAGCTGGCAAGGCTGATGCGTTTTTCTCCAGAGCTTGAACAGGGTTTGCTGTTGGTGCGCTACAAGCGTTTTCTGGCGGATATTCAGACTGACAAAGGCGAATTGCTGACCATCCACTGCCCCAATACGGGGTCAATGTTCAATTGCATGATGCCCGGTGGGCGTGTGTGGTTCAGCCGCTCCAACGATCCAAAGCGCAAGTTGCCCGGCACCTGGGAAATCAGCGAAACCCCTCAGGGACGGTTGGCCTGCGTCAACACCGGGCGGGCGAATACCTTGGTAGAGGAGGCTTTGCGCGCCGGCGTCATAACCGAACTGAATGGTTTTACTGCGCTCAAGCGGGAAGTGGCCTACGGTCAGGAAAAAAGCCGGGTGGATTTCCGCCTGGATTATCCGCAGGGACCGGCTTATGTAGAGGTCAAAAGCGTCACGCTGGGCTTTGACGACAGCGCAGTGGCGGCGTTTCCAGATGCGGTCACCCAACGTGGTGCCCGCCACTTGCGGGAACTGGCGACCCTGGCTCGCGAAGGTGTGCGTGCGGTGTTGTTGTACTGCGTCAATCTGACGGGCATTGAAGCCGTGCGACCGGCCCAGGAGATTGACCCAGGCTACGCTGCCGCGTTGCGCGAGGCGGTTGAGGCGGGCGTTGAGGTGTTGGCGTATGGCGTGCATCTGACACCAGAGGAAATCTTCATTGATCGTCCCTTGACGCTGCGCTGGGGCGTAGAAACTGATCAATCGGCATCGGGTATATCAATCCAGATGCCTTGATGATCTTCGTGGCTGGTAATGCCGCGTAATGACTGTCCTTCACAAGGGCCTGCCACACATTCGCCGCTTTCAATGAGGAACAAGGCCCCGTGAGTCGCGCAGTGAATCAAACTCGCGCTGGGGTCCAGAAACTGGTCGGGCTGCCATTCCAGTGGCACGCCTCGATGTGGGCAGCGGTTGTCATAGACGAACACCTGCCCGTTGCGACGCGTGGCGAACAGTTTTCGGCCATTGATTTCAAAGCCGCGGCTTTGGGCTTCCGGCAATTGGTCACCGGTACAGAGCAGTTTCACCAGGGCCTCCGTTGGGCGCGTGAAGATGGGTTCTCAGGCCTGGCAGTGTGTCAGTCTTTGCAGGGATGTGGATGATCAAATCTCGACGACAGCCAAGGGCGAGCAGGACTATTGCGTGCGGATGTACTGGCGTCTTCCCGGATAAATCCGGTCCCACGACGGTCTCGTAATGTTCGAGTATCAACCGTTACCTTATGAAACTGCCGCAGTGGCGGACGAGACTGGGGGTGAGACATCATGCCCGGTTCAGAAACTTCCGGTTCTCACGTAGTCCATCTCTCTCTTGTTCCTAACGGCATTCTGCTGGTCGCTGGCTCATATATCTTCTGGCTTTGATTGTTTGAAGCGTATCAGGACGACCTATGAGCATGGATATCTGCGATGAAGATGAGCAATTGGCACGCCAGGTGATTGGCCTGTTCGATTTGATGGCGCTGGATGTCAACGACACTGAGGCCCGAGTCGTGGGTTTATGTCAGCGGGCTATGACGCCCTTAGGGCCTATCGCGGGCATCTGCGTCTATCCGCGCTTCGTGTTGTTGGCGCGAACGACTCTGGATCGCCTACTCCATCGCGATATTCGCGTGGTGGCTGTGGTCAATTTCCCTTATGGCTCGCCGGGCATTGAGGCAGTTGTCTCTGAAACGCGTGCGGCGGTCATGTCGGGCGCCGATGAGATCGACATGGTGTACCCGTTTCGTACGCTGCTTTCGGGCGATCAGCAGACGGGGAAAGACATGATTGCTGCATGCCGTGCTGCATGCGGCCCTCGCACTGTGCTAACCGTGACGCTGGAGGTGGGCGATCTGCGTGACCCCCAGATCATTCGTAATGCCTGCCAAGGGGCGATTTTGGCGGGCGCAAACTTTATAAAAACCAGCACCGGCAAACTTGTAGACCCTCCTACCCCCCAGGCTGTACGGATCATGCTTGAGTGCATTGTTGAAGTCGGCGGGCAGGTAGGGCTCAAACTTTGCGGTGGCTTGCGGACCCTTGCCGACGCCAGGCTGTTCATCGATATGGCGCGTGCACGCTTTGGCCCGCAGTGGGTCAGTGCTCAGCGAATAAGGCTGGTGGGGTCAAGCTTGCTGGACGATGTATTGATGCAGCTCGGAGTTTTCGCGCCAGGTTCCAATGAGCATGGGTACTGAATACTCCGGTGGCATGAGGAAGTCATTTGTGTCGAAGATTGGCATCGACAAAATCACAGGCAAAAAAAGACCCGGCAAAAAGCCGGGTCAAAAACCGTGATTAGCCTGATGAGGAGATAATCTGAAAGTCCGAACCAAGGTCTTTCAGCTATCGGCCAGTCTCGCGACCGGCTGTGATAATCATATCGATTCTCATTTGCAAGTCAATGACTTCTTCTCATCTATTTTCAGGAGCGGCTCAATCAACCCTTTCCAGAGCCTGCCCGATGGCTGACCATTTTGTTCAAAACGTCTTTGCGATCGTTGGGCAGGTCATTCCAGTGAATGTCCATTAGCGCTGCATCAATCGCATACAACAGCACTTTGGTGGCTCGAAATCCTCGCTTTCGGACCGCCCGATAAGCATCCACAGCCCCCATTCGACGTAAATCCGAAGCGCTGTGTATGCCCACGGCGTGTAACCATTGTGCTGACGTCTTGCCGACGTTTTTCAGGTGCTGCAGTTCATCGTTCATCATGCCTCCGTGCAATGTTGAGCTCTGACTGTGGGTGAAAACATGGCAAGTCTGGAAAGATTGTAGCGTTTGAGGGGGAAGGCGCAGGGGGCGGTGATCGGATAGATAGCTTCAGGTGATCAGTGGACGGCGGGGCAGTACGAACACGGCCCGGCATGCATTGCACATGCGGGCGTGATCAATACGGAACGTGCGGAAGTTTCAGTGCGTTCGGTAGCGCAAGCGTGTACCGAAGTTGACTGACATCAGAATTTCGTCTGCGGTCAGTTCGCGCGGGAAGAACGTTCCGGAAATCTGGGCATGTGCAATGCTTGCTCCTTCCAGCGGCGTGCTGCTCAGGTCAAGCCCGCGCAGGTCGGCGGAGCGGAAGTACGCATCGGTGAAGTCGATGCCGGCTGTGTCGAGGTTGCGCAAGTCCAGTCCGCGGAAATCACCGCCCTTGAAATCGATCGTGCCTGACTTGGGTTTTTCCTGGTTGAACCCGGCCACATCGTCGTTACGCAACATCGCGTACAGCGGGGAATCCAGTACTTTGGGCTGACTCATAGCGCCTCGCTTTTCCGTTCCGTTAGAATTATGACGCCAGTATATCGCCACTATTTTGAAGCCGTGAAGCACTAACTGCCAAACGGCTCAAAACATTGTTTTAGAGCGCAGGAAGGCGCTGACGAAGGTTTTCGATCAGGCTGTCGAGATCACTGCTTTTATTGGTTTCGACGCGTTTGCTGTGCAGGGTTTCTTCTGCTGTCAGCGGTTCGCGGCTGGCTTGTTGGGCCTGGATAACTTCCATTGTTGCGTCTGACGGGTCGGTGTTTTCTGCCTGACGCTGAGCGAGCCAGCCAGCGATGACAGCCTCCGGTGCATCGCAGTCCAGAATCAGGAACGGCACACCAGTAGTTTCGGCGACTTTCGAGGCGGCTTTGCGCTGCGTCTGTTTAAGATACGTGGCATCGATCACCACCGGGAACCCGGCGCGCAGGACTACTCCGGCAAGCTCATGCAGGCGGTTATAAGTCGCGTTACTGGCATCGGCTTCATAAAGGTTGGCGTCCTGACCGGCAAACAGACGCTTGCGTTCCACGTCCGAGCGCAGGCGTACAGCCCCCAGCGATTCCACAAGGCGCTTGGCAACGTGGCTCTTGCCCACTGCAGAGACGCCGTGGGTGATGACCAGAAAGCGCGATGGGATGGCGCTATAGCTTTCCGCAAGGTTGGCGTAGTTGCGGTACTGGCGCAGGGTGGCACCGCGTTGAACCGCGTCGGCATCTGCGGGCAGGCTGAACAGCGCAACCTTGGCGCGTACCAGTGCGCGATAGGCCTTGTAGAAATTCAGCAGCTCCAAGCCCTGATAGTCACCGGTCAACTCCAGATACTGGCTGACAAGGCGGCGTGCCAGAGACTTCAGGCCACGGTCTTCCAGGTCCATCGCCAGGAAGCCGATATCGGCATAGACGTCTGTCATGCGGAACGGTTCGTTGAATTCGATGCAGTCGAAAATGACGACCTTGTCATTGATCAGGGTGATGTTGCCCAGATGGATGTCGCCGTGGCACTCGCGGATGAACCCGTCTGATTTGCGCTGGGCGAGGAGTGGTTTGAGCCTTTCGAAGCTCGATTCGGCCCAGGCTTGCAAGGCATCGAGTTGCAGAAGGTCGGTCTTTTCGCTGATTAGCGGGCGAATTTGTTCAAAGTTTTGCAGGACCGGCGCCATGACACTGTCAGGCGAGCCCAATTCGTTTTCCGGGCCGACCTTCGGGGCGGCGATATGGAATTGACCGATCTGGGTCGCAATATTATCGATGTGTGCAGGTGTCAATTCACCATTTGCCTGCAAAGTGCTCAGCAGCCCTTCCTGCGGGAACTGGCGCATTTTCAATGCGTATTCGATGACTTCGCCTTCGCCACCCAATTGCGGCGCTTCGGCGCTGCCTGTTACCGGGATGACTTCCAGGTACAGGTCGTTGGTCAGGCGCTGGTTGAGACGCAACTCTTCTTTGCAGAAGTGCTCACGAGCAGACAGCGTCGTGAAGTCCAGAAAACCGAAGTTGACGGGTTTCTTGAATTTGTAAACGAAGGGGCCGGTGAGCAGCACCCACGAAATGTGCGTTTCGATGAGCTGGAAGCCCTCGACCGGATGTGGAAACAGGGCGGGGTTCTGCAGGGCTGCAATCAGTGACTGGCTCACGGACGATCCTTCAAGAGTGATGTTTCATTAAATGCGTCAAGGTGGCCATTATGGCCGCTTGGCGCGAGGCTGCAAACCTCCGGTAAGGGTGTCTGTCGAACCCCGGCAAAGTGCGTATAATCCGCCGCCATGACTCGTACTCGATCCTCTCGCAAAGCAAAAAAACCTGCCTCTGGCGGCCTTCGTACCTGGTTAGGCTGGGGGTTGAAGCTCGGCATTGTCGGGCTCGTCGTGCTGGCTGGCTTCGCTATTTACCTCGACGCCATTGTTCAGGAGAAATTTTCCGGCAAACGCTGGATGATCCCGGCCAAGGTGTATGCGCGCCCGCTTGAGCTATTTGTTGGGCAGAAGCTCAGCAAGGATGACTTCCTGATTGAGCTTGATGCGCTGGGCTATCGACGGGAAAGCGTTGCGAACGGTCCGGGCGCCGCTGCCGTCAGTGGCAACACCGTGGACCTTAATACCCGCGGTTTTCAGTTCTATGAAGGCTCCGATCCAGCGCAGCAGATCCGTGTGCGTTTCTCTGGCGATTACGTTGCAGACCTTTCCTCGGCCAATGGTGCCAAGCTGGCAGTTGCTCGCCTGGAACCCCTGATGATCGGCGGGCTGTACCCCAAGAATCTGGAAGACCGCATCCTGATCAAGCTCGATCAGGCTCCGCCGTATCTGCTTGATACACTTGTAACTGTTGAAGACCGTGATTTTTATCACCACTTCGGTGTGTCGCCCAAGTCGATCGCCCGGGCATTCTGGGTGAACGCGTCAGCCGGACAAATGCGTCAAGGCGGCAGTACGCTGACCCAGCAGTTGGTCAAGAATTTCTACCTGACCAACGAACGCAGCCTTACCCGCAAGCTGACTGAAGCGATGATGGCTGTTTTGCTGGAGATTCATTACAGCAAGCAGGAAATTCTTGAGGCTTACCTTAACGAGGTGTTCGTCGGTCAGGACGGCCAACGTGCGGTGCACGGCTTTGGCCTTGCCAGTCAGTATTTCTTCAGCCAGCCATTGTCTGAGCTGAAGTTACATCAGGTCGCGTTGCTGGTCGGTCTGGTTAAAGGGCCTTCCTATTACAACCCGCGACGTAATCCGGAACGTGCACTTGAACGACGCAATCTGGTGCTCGACCTGCTGGAGCAGCAGGGTGTTGCCACACCTGAAGCGGTGGCAGCGGCCAAGAAAATGCCGCTGGGTGTAACCAAGACCGGTAGCTTGGCTGACAGCTCTTTCCCTGGCTTCCTTGATCTGGTCAAACGTCAGTTGCGCGAAGACTATCGCGACGAGGACTTGACCGAAGAAGGTCTGCGTATCTTCACCAGCTTTGATCCGATCCTGCAGATGAAGTCTGAATCGGCCATGAGCGAGACGTTTAAACGTCTGTCGGGTCGCAAAGGCGTAGATGACGTCGAAGCCGCCATGGTTGTGACTAACCCGGAAACAGGTGAAGTCCAGGCATTGATCGGCAGTCGCAAGGCAGGTTATGCCGGTTTCAATCGGGCCATCGACGCAGTGCGTCCAATTGGCTCATTGGTCAAACCGTCCATTTACCTCACTGCACTGGAGCGCCCGAGCCAGTACACCTTGACCAGTTGGGTGGCGGATGAGCCGTTTCAGGTAAAAGGTGCTGACGGTCAGGTATGGAAGCCGCAAAACTTCGACCACAAGGCTCACGGTAATATCTTCCTGTATCAGGGGTTGGCGCATTCCTACAACTTGTCCAGTGCCAAGCTCGGCCTTGAAGTCGGTGTGCCGAATGTATTCAAAACCATCGGCAAGCTAGGTGTTGACGTTGACTGGCCTGCTTACCCTTCGATGTTGTTGGGTGCCGGTGCGTTGAGTCCGATTCAGGTTGCGACAATGTTCCAGACCATCGCGAACGGCGGTTTCAATACCCCGATGCGAGGGATTCGTAGCGTTCTGACTGCCGAGGGCGAACCGCTCAAACGCTACCCGTTCCAGATCCAGCAGCGTTTCGATCCGGGCTCGATCTACCTCCTGCAAAATGCGATGCAGCGGGTGATGCGCGAAGGTACGGGACGTTCTGTTTATAACGTACTGCCAAGCTCGTTAAACCTGGCGGGTAAATCCGGGACGACCAACGATTCTCGCGACAGCTGGTTTGCAGGCTTCAGTCAGGATCTGCTGGCGGTTGTGTGGCTTGGTCGAGATGACAACGGCAAAACGCCGTTCACTGGCGCGACCGGTGCATTGCAGGTCTGGACCAGTTTCATGAAAAAGGCAGATCCGCTGCCGCTGGACATGGCGCAGCCTGATAACGTGGTGCAGGTCTGGGTTAATGCCGCGACAGGAGAGGGCTCCGATGCGGGTTGCCCGAACGCGGTGCAGATGCCGTATATTCGCGGCAGTGAACCGGCACCCGGCGCTGCATGTGGCGGTCCTGCGGCCCCGGCTCAGGAAGTGATGGATTGGGTCAAGGGTTGGCTGAACTAGAAGAATTGAGAGCGCCCAAAGAGGATCTAAAGTGAACAAGTGGTTGATTCCAGCGATAACAGCTCTGGCTTTGCTCAATGGTTGTGCCAGCGTAGAGCGGGGTTCAATTCCAGTGGTGGATTCGGGCTCCAAGGTTTCCAATAGCGAACGTGTTTCGCGCAATGGTGCTTCTCGGGCAAGCGTTGCTCAGGCTCCTGCACAGGCTCAGTCCGTGCCGCAGGATTCCGGTGTCGTGGTCATGATTCCAGGTGGAGGCGGCGGTAGTTCTGCGCCTATCGATACCTATGCCGCTCCGGTTGGGCAGGCGCCGATCAGTGTCAGCCCGCCGATTGATACTTCTTCGGTCAGCGCGCCTGTCACCAGCAATACTTACAACATGCCTGCTTCGACACCTAGTGGGATCCCGTCTTCCGGTAGTGGGTTGTCCGCCGACGAGCAACTTGATGGCCCGGTTCTGGCGTTGTTGACCACTGCTCAGCAGCAGCAGAACGGCGGCGACCTCAACGGTGCGTCGTCAAGCCTTGAGCGTGCGCAGCGCGTTGCTCCTCGTGAGCCGCAAGTCATCTATCGATTGGCTCAGGTGCGACTGGCCCAAGGGGACGCTGCGCAGGCCGAGCAACTGGCGCGTCGTGGTTTGACTTATGCCAATGGGCGTCCAAGTCTGCAGGCCAGTCTTTGGGACATCATCGCTCAGGCGCGTGAAAAACAGGGTGACGCCGCCGGCGCTGCTCTGGCGCGTCAAAAAGCCAGGGTTGGCGCTTGATGGATCAGCGCTTTCCTGAGGTCGCGGAGCATTTGCTGCTGATCGAGCGCGAATTGCGTGTACTGGGCTGGTGGAGTGATCTGCCGCCCAGTGAGCAGGCGCTTTCCAGTGGCGAGCCGTTCTGCGTTGATACGCTTGAGTTCGAGCAGTGGCTGCAGTGGATTTTCCTGCCAAGAATGAAGTTGATTCTGGAGAACGATCTACCGTTACCAAATGCCTCGGGCATTCTTGAAATGGCTGAGATGGTCTACGCGACACGCCAGCGTGAAACCCAGCCTTTGCAGCAGTTACTTGCCCAGTTTGATCGGCTGATCAGCCAGGCCCGGTGATCATCACGAATGGTGCTTCGGCTGTCGCTTCTCCTGTAGGAGAGGCCTCGGTGTCTATGGCATCGCGCTGTCGCGCAGCAATCTAGGTTCCATGTGGGAGCGGTGCTTGCCCGCGATAAGGGCGACGCGGTCTCAAGGATAAATCGCGGTGTTCCCATCGCGGGCAAGCACCGCTCCCACGTAAAAATCGCAGCTGTTCAATGTCCTATAGGTAGCTTGAGGGCCCTTTCAGCAGGCTATTAAAGGCAATATTCGTTTATTGCCTTTTGCGTTTCTGCAATACGACCTTGCCGCTCATCTTCTGAAAGGCGTTTCAGCCCCCCTTCAACTTGCTCGCGTACGCGAGGGTTGTTCTGCAACTGGGCGAGATTGGTGCGCAGGATTTTGCAGTCCTCGGCGCGTCGGGCGTCTTGCTGGGCGACTTTCTTTTTGACTGCATTGTTAATTTCCCGCTGCTCAGCCTCAGCTTCTATTGCCGACTTTGAACTCTCTGAAGTGGCGGGCGCGGCAGGCGGTTTCTGGATATCGATCTGCTGGGTTTGTCGCCCGGCCGGGGGCTGGGCGTCGAAATGAGTAACGCCCTGGTCATCGACCCATTTATAAATTTGAGCCGCATGGGCTGGGACGCTGAACGCCGTCGCTATAATCGCCGCGAAAATCATGCAACGCATGTTGCTTCCTTCCAGATACGTTTGCCCTGAAAGCTACCACAAGGCCATCTCAATGACCTTATTCGACGCAGTTTGGTGCGGTTAATTGGAAGAAAGCTCACGGATGACTTGACTTGGGGCAGGCGAATCACAACAATCCAAAGTTCGCTGTGAAGGGACTGCCAGAAGCAGACCATCTCGGTAGATCATGAGGCGCACACCCGCGCCGACCTGTAACACCCGCAACGCGTTACCTCGCGCTGGGTGGGAACGCCCCGAAACACTCAGGGGTTACCCAATACTTGCTCAGTCAGTGCTGACGTAGTCGGCGACCACCGTCGCTCATGCTCTGCTTGGCAGTAAAACCTATTAAGACCCGTCCTCGTTTGTGGACGGTATTCTGGCGTTTTAGAGGTGAACAACGTGGAGCTCTTATCCGGCGCTGAAATGGTCGTCCGCTTTTTGCGTGACGAAGGCGTTAAGCATATCTATGGGTACCCAGGCGGTGCCCTCCTGCACATTTACGACGCCCTGTTCAAAGAGCCAGCCGTTAATCACATCCTTGTTCGTCACGAGCAAGCGGCGACGCACATGGCTGACGGCTATGCGCGCGCCACCGGCAAGGCCGGTGTGGTGCTGGTAACTTCCGGTCCGGGTGCTACCAACGCAATCACCGGCATCGCCACGGCTTACATGGATTCGATTCCAATGGTCGTGCTGTCCGGGCAGGTCGCGAGCACGCTGGTCGGCACCGATGCGTTCCAGGAAACCGACATGATCGGTATTTCCCGGCCGATCGTGAAGCACAGCTTCATGATCAAGCACCCGTCGGAAATCCCGGAAGTGCTGAAGAAGGCTTTCTACCTGGCGCAGTCCGGTCGTCCGGGCCCTGTGGTTGTCGATATCCCGAAGGATATGACCAACCCGGCCGAGAAATTCGAATACGTATTCCCCAAGAAAGCCAAGCTGCGCTCCTACAGCCCGGCTGTTCGTGGTCACTCAGGTCAGATCCGCAAGGCAGTCGAAATGCTGCTGGCGGCCAAGCGTCCGATCATTTATGCCGGTGGCGGCGTGATCATGGGCAATGGCTCCGAGCCGCTGACCGAGTTGGCGCAAAAGCTCAACGCTCCCGTGACCAATACGCTGATGGGCCTGGGTAGCTATCCAGGTATGGACCGTCAGTTTGTCGGCATGCTGGGTATGCACGGCAGCTACACCGCCAACCTGGCGATGCACCATGCGGACGTGATTCTGGCTGTTGGCGCGCGTTTCGATGACCGAGTCATCAACGGCGCTGCCAAGTTCTGCCCGAATGCCAAAGTTATCCACATCGATATCGACCCGGCTTCGATCTCCAAGACCATCAAGGCAGATGTGCCTATCGTAGGTCCGGTTGAGAGCGTTCTGACTGAAATGGTCGCGACCCTCAAAGAGATCGGCGAGCTGCCAGACAAGGCGCTGGTTGCCAGCTGGTGGAAGCAGATTGACGAGTGGCGTGGTGATCGTGACCTGTTCCCGTACAACCCGGGCGACGGCAGCGTCATCAAGCCGCAGAAAGTCATCGAGACCTTGTGCGAAGTCACCAACGGCGATGCTTTTGTTACGTCCGACGTTGGTCAGCATCAGATGTTTGCTGCGCAGTACTATCGCTTCAACAAACCGAATCGCTGGATCAACTCTGGCGGTCTGGGCACCATGGGCTTTGGCTTTCCGGCTGCGATGGGCGTCAAGCTCAGCTTCCCTGAGGCGCATGTCGCTTGCGTAACAGGTGAAGGCAGCATCCAGATGAATATCCAGGAGCTGTCGACCTGCCTGCAGTACGGTCTGCCTGTAAAAATCATCCTGCTCAACAACGGCGTGCTCGGCATGGTTCGTCAATGGCAGGACATGAGCTACAGCGGTCGTCACTCGCACTCCTACATGGAGTCGCTGCCTGACTTCGTGAAACTGGTCGAAGCTTATGGCCATGTCGGCATGAAGATCTCTGATTTGAAAGATCTGAAGCCGAAGATGGAAGAAGCGTTCGCCATGACGGATCGTCTGGTGTTCATCGATATTCAGGTTGACGTCACCGAGCACGTTTACCCGATGCAGATCAAAGACGGCTCCATGCGCGATATGTGGCTCAGCAAGACGGAGCGGACCTAATCATGCGGCACATCATTTCCCTTTTGCTGGAAAACGAACCGGGTGCTTTGTCTCGCGTCGTTGGCCTGTTTTCGCAGCGCAACTACAACATCGAAAGCCTGACTGTGGCCCCAACCGAAGACCCGACCTTGTCGCGTCTGACGCTGACCACGGTTGGCCAGGATGAGGTGATCGAGCAGATCACCAAAAACCTCAACAAGCTGGTCGAGGTAGTCAAGCTGGTAGATCTGTCGGAGAGCGCCCATATCGAGCGTGAACTGATGCTGATCAAGGTGAAGGCTACTGGCGCTCAGCGCGCCGAGATCAAGCGCACCACGGATATTTTCCGTGGGCAAATCGTTGACGTTTCAGCCAGCGTTTATACCGTGCAACTGACCGGTACTAGCGACAAGCTGGACAGCTTCATTCAGGCCATCGGCACTGCCGCTATCCTGGAAACAGTACGCAGCGGCGTGACGGGCATTGCCCGTGGCGACAAAGTGCTGAGCATCTAATCTCATTTTGCAAAATGGCCTGAAGGCCACGATAACAGGGGAATTCCATGAAAGTTTATTACGACAAAGACTGCGACCTTTCGATCATCCAGGGCAAAAAAGTTGCCATCATCGGTTACGGCTCCCAAGGCCACGCTCAAGCGTGCAACCTGAAAGACTCCGGCGTTGATGTCACTGTTGGCCTGCGTAAAGGTTCGGCTACTGTCGCCAAGGCTGAAGCTCATGGCCTGAAAGTGACTGACGTTGCTTCCGCTGTTGCTGCTGCTGACCTGGTCATGATCCTGACCCCGGACGAATTCCAGTCCGCGCTGTACAAAAATGAAGTTGAGCCGAACATCAAGAAGGGCGCTACCCTGGCCTTCTCCCACGGCTTTGCGATCCACTACAACCAGGTCGTGCCTCGTGCCGATCTGGACGTGATCATGATCGCGCCAAAAGCGCCAGGTCACACTGTTCGCACCGAGTTCGTCAAAGGCGGCGGTATCCCTGACCTGATCGCTGTTTACCAGGATGCTTCGGGCAACGCTAAAAACGTTGCACTGTCTTACGCTTCGGGCGTTGGCGGCGGCCGTACCGGTATCATCGAAACCACATTTAAAGACGAGACTGAAACCGACCTGTTCGGCGAGCAGGCTGTTCTGTGTGGCGGTACTGTTGAGCTGGTCAAAGCAGGCTTCGAAACTCTGGTTGAAGCCGGTTACGCTCCAGAAATGGCTTACTTCGAGTGCCTGCACGAACTGAAGCTGATCGTTGACCTCATGTACGAAGGCGGTATCGCCAACATGAACTACTCGATCTCCAACAACGCCGAATACGGCGAGTACGTGACCGGTCCTGAAGTGATCAACGCCGAATCCCGTCAGGCCATGCGCAACGCTCTGAAGCGCATCCAGGACGGTGAGTACGCGAAGATGTTCATCAGCGAAGGTGCTACCGGCTATCCTTCGATGACCGCCAAGCGTCGTAACAACGCCGCTCACGGTATCGAAATCATCGGCGAGCAACTGCGCTCCATGATGCCTTGGATTGGTGCCAACAAGATCGTCGACAAAGCCAAGAACTAAGTCCTCGCGACGCTGTTCAACGCTAGAAAAACGCGGCCAACCGGCCGCGTTTTTTCGTTAAGCGGGACCGCATCTGGTATAAAGCTGCATCGTTTGCAGACGAACCCTCGTCGCAAGCATCTGTCGAAACTTTCCACACCGTTGCAAGGTAAAGTCTATGAGCGAACGTCCTGAAGAGCCAAACAAGGCCTCTGACGCCGAAAGCCTGCTACCGATCGATGAGCATATTGAAGAAGGGCACGACGCCGAAGGGCGCAAGGTCCGGCATCGCGGCATCTATCTGCTGCCCAACCTGTTCACTACTGCGAATCTGTTCGCGGGCTTTTATTCCATTATCAGTTCGATGAGCGCACAGAGCGCCCTGGCTGCGGGAGACTCCGCAGGGGCAAGCAAGTATTTCGCATTTGCCGCCATCGCTATCTTCGTCGCCATGGTGCTCGACGGCCTGGATGGGCGTGTGGCGCGCATGACCAATACTCAGAGTGCATTTGGCGCTGAGTATGACTCACTCTCCGACATGGTTGCCTTTGGTGTCGCTCCGGCACTGCTGGCTTTTGGTTGGGCGTTGGGTGATATGGGCAAAGTTGGCTGGATGGTTGCCTTCATCTATGTCGCTGGCGCTGCGTTGCGTCTGGCTCGCTTCAACACCATGGTCGGCAAGGCAGACAAGCGTTACTTCATCGGCCTGGCGAGTCCTGCTGCGGCGGGCGTTGTTGCCGGTACGGTCTGGGCGTTCAGCGATTACGGAATCCAGGGTTCCAAACTGTCGTTCCTGGTGGCTTTGCTGGTTGCAGCGGCGGGCATGCTGATGGTCAGCAACATCAAGTACAACAGCTTTAAAGAGCTGGACCTGAAAGGGCGAGTGCCGTTTGTCGCGATTCTGGCCGTCGTGCTGGTGTTCGCTGTGGTGTTCAGCGATCCGCCGCGCATTCTGCTGCTGATATTCCTCGCTTATGCAGCATCCGGTCCTATCCAGTATTTATTGCGTCTGCGTCGTCACAAATCGGCCGAGTGATGTAATTTCCCCCATACTCCACAGTCTATTGGTGCATCAGTTCCTCTGGATTGTGGAGTCATCATGCTAATCAAAATCCCTTCAGCGTCTGATAGCAAAGAATCGGACGTTACCCCTGAATCTCTCTATCTCTCTCGTCGCACCCTTTTGGGTTCTTCGCTTGCCGGTTTGGCTGTCAGTGCCTTGCCGCGCTGGGCGAGCGCTGCCGACCCTTCTCTGTATCCGGATGTGGAGCCTGGCAAGGCCCCTGCGTGGTTTGCCGAAAAGCTTCCCGACACCAAATGGCAGGCGGTCAACGTCAAGGGGGAAGCGATTACCCCTTTCAAGGACGCAACGCACTACAACAACTTCTATGAATTTGGCACCGACAAGGGCGATCCTGCGCAAAACGCCGGTTCCTTGAAGACTGAGCCGTGGAGTGTTGTTATCGATGGTGAGGTCGGCAAGCCGGGTCGTTATGCGCTTGAAGACTTCATGAAGCCTTACCAGTTGGAAGAGCGTATTTATCGTCTGCGCTGTGTAGAGGCCTGGTCCATGGTCATTCCCTGGATCGGGTTTCCAATCTCGGCTTTGCTCAAGCAGGTTGAGCCTACCGCGAAGGCCAAGTACATCCGCTTTGAAACTCTTCAGGATCCCAAGACCATGTCTGGGCAGCGTTCAGGTTTTGCCTTGATTGATTGGCCTTATGTGGAAGGGCTTCGGCTGGACGAGGCGATGAACCCTTTGGCTATTCTTGCGGTTGGCATGTATGGACGTGAGCTGCCTAACCAGAATGGCGCGCCGTTGCGTTTGGTGGTGCCATGGAAGTATGGCTTTAAAAGCGTTAAGTCCATTGTGCGCATCAGTCTGGTCAGCGAGCAGCCCAAGACAACTTGGCAAAGCATCGCAGCTAACGAGTATGGCTTTTATGCCAACGTGAACCCGACTGTTGATCATCCCCGCTGGACCCAGGCGCATGAGCGCAGGCTGCCGAGCGGATTGTTCAGTCCCAATGTTCGACAAACCGAAATGTTCAATGGGTACGGGGAGGAGGTTGCCTCCTTATATACAGGTCTGGATTTGCGGAAGAATTATTGATGCGTTACCCGTTTTGGCGCTTGGGCGTTTTTGTAGCTGCTTGTGTTGCACCGGTGCTCTGGCTTTATCAGGCATGGATCTTTGCGCTGGGGCCTGATCCCGGGAAGGTGCTTGTCGACAGGCTCGGCCTTGGCACCCTGATACTGCTACTGATCACGCTGGCAATGACGCCATTGCAGAAACTGACGGGGTGGGCAGGCTGGATTGCTGTCAGGCGCCAGTTGGGGCTTTGGTGCTTTGCTTATGTATTCATGCACATGAGCGCGTATGCCGTTTTCATATTGGGGCTGGATTGGTCGCAGTTGGGTGTGGAGTTGGTCAAGCGTCCATACATTATCGTCGGCAGCCTTGCCTTTATATGTCTGCTGACCCTGGCAGTGACTTCCAATCGTTATAGCCAGAGGCGGCTAGGGGCGCGCTGGAAAAAACTTCATCGGCTTATCTATGTGATTTTAGGGTTGGGCCTGCTGCATATGTTCTGGATTGTCAGGGCGGATCTGAAGGAGTGGTCTTTATATGCAGTAATCGGTCTGCTGTTGCTGAGTCTCCGGATCCCAATGATTGCTAGGCGAATCCCGCGTGTAATTGGGTCTAAACCAAAAGTTCCAACAAAAGCGTGAATTAGGGGTTGACGGCCTCTCGAATCTCTCTATAATTCGCACCTCTTCTGGCGCAGACGGAACGAAAAACTCCTTGGTAATCAATGAGTTGGACGGTTTAGTTGGCTTGGAAGGGGTTTCGATGAAGTTGATCGAAAGCGGTGAAAAAGGTAGTTGACAGCAGGTTGTAACGCTGTAGAATTCGCCTCCCGCTAACGAGCAACGTGATGTTGATCGAAG